>JAFAIY010000221.1 GCA_019236485.1 Comamonas sp.
AGCCCATCTGCCCGTCGATACCGACCCGCGCATCGTGGCGGCCATCATGCGTTCGCTCCAGCGCTGGAAGTTCGAGCCCGGCATGCGCCAGGGCCAGCCGGTCACGGCCTGCTTCGAGCAGCCATACGCCCTGAGTTTTCCGCGCCAGGACATTTCATCTCCGGCAGCCGACGGCCGGTGAGCACTCGGCCGGCCGTACCGCGCCCGGGCGCCTGCAGTGACTCAGGTCCCTATCGGAAACCCCAAAAGCCGCAGATTGCGATGGTGCAAGGCCCTTGCCCAAGGCTAGAATTCCAAGGTCAGGAGAGAGTGCCTGCCGCTTAAAGCGGCCATGCACCGCCGAAGGCGCAGACACCCCATCCCGGTGCCCAAACGCTCAGGCAAAAGGACTGGCAACCGCTGTTGCACCCCGGTGCCACGGCGTTCCTTGCTGGAGAGAGATGCCGTACGGCGTCCACCGAAGGAGCAAGCTGCCCGGCCTCAATGCTCGGCAGTGAATCTCTCAGGTAAAGCGGACAGCAGGGCAAGCCCGCCATTCGTGGCCCGGCCATTCATGGCCCGGCCGTGCATGGCAACTCATTTTGGTTTGACCACCGGAGCGCTTGCCTGTGACTGCTGCCGACACCACTTCCGCCCTGCGTACCACGCCGCTGTTTGCGCTGCACCAGAAACTGGGTGCGCGCATGGTGCCGTTTGCCGGCTATTCCATGCCCGTGCAATATCCGCAGGGGCTGATGGCCGAGCATCTGCACACGCGCCGCGCCGCGGGCCTGTTCGATGTCTCCCATATGGGCCAGCTGCTGCTGCGCGGGCCCGACGCGGCCGCCGCGCTCGAGTCGCTGATGCCCGTGGACGTGATCGGACTGGGCCAGCACAAGCAGCGCTACGGCCTGCTGCTCAACGACGAGGGCGGCATTCTCGACGATCTGATGTTCGTCAACCGCGGCGAGGATTTGTTCCTCATCGTCAACGGCGCCTGCAAAGAAGCCGATATCGCCCATATCCAGAGCCGCATCGGCGGCCGCTGCGAGGTCGCCCCCCTGCCCGATCACGCCCTGCTGGCCCTGCAAGGACCGCAGGCGGCCACGGCCCTCGCGCGCCTGATTCCCGGTGTCACGCAACTGGTCTTTATGAGCGGCAATCACTTCGACTGGCAGGGCCATGCGCTCTACATCACGCGCAGCGGCTATACGGGCGAGGACGGTTTTGAAATCTCCCTGCCCGGCGCTGCGGCTCAAGCGTTTGCCGAAGCCTTGCTGGCCCAGCCCGAAGTGGCGCCCGTGGGTCTGGGCGCGCGCAACTCCCTGCGCCTGGAGGCCGGGCTCTGCCTCTATGGCAATGACATCGACACCACGACGACGCCCGTAGAAGCGGCACTGAACTGGGCCATGCAGAAGGTGCGCCGTCCCGGCGGCGAACGCGCGGGCGGCTTTCCCGGCGCCGCCATCGTGCTCGGGCAGTTGCAAGAGCCGCAGCGGCTCAAGCGCAAGCGCGTGGGCCTGATGGCGCTGGAGCGCATTCCCGTGCGCGAGCCCGCAGTGCTGGAGAACATGGACGGCCAGCATATAGGCCATATCACCAGCGGCCTGCTGAGCCCCACGCTAGACCAGCCCGTGGCCCTGGCCTATGTGGAGCCCGACTATGCGGCACCGGAGACGCAGATTTTTGCCATGGTGCGCGGCAAGCCTGTGCCCATGAAGGTGGTCGCCACCCCTTTCGTGCCCACCAACTACTACCGGGGTTAGGCCCGTGGCCTCGCGCTTGGGCAGGCCAGTTCGCCAAACCGGGGCCCGAACGCCGCTACAGTGCGAGCTGGACCTTTCTCAAACACCGATTCCCCTGAATCCCCCTCCGGAGCTTTTCATGAGCATCAAATATTCCAAAGAACACGAATGGATCAACGCCGCTAACCCCCAGGCAGCCATCGTCGGCATCACCGTCCATGCGCAGGACGCGCTGGGCGATGTGGTGTTCGTCGACCTGCCCGCCGTGGGCGCGACCTTCAAGGCCGGCGAAGTGGCCGGCGTGGTCGAGTCGGTCAAGGCCGCGGCCGATGTCTACATGCCCGTGACTGGCGAGATCGTGGAAGTCAACGAAGCCCTGCGCGCCGATCCGGCCCTGGCCAACAGCGACCCGCTGGACAGCGGCTGGTTCTTCAAGGTCAAGATGAGCAATGCGAGCGAGCTCGAAGGCCTGATGGAAGAGACCGCTTACAACGACTTCGCCAAGGACAACTAATGGCACACGGCCTTCGCCCAGCGAAGGCCGTTTTTGCATACCACCATGAGCACCACCCTGTACTTTGACGATCCTGAAGAAGGCCTTGCTCGCAGCACCAGCCATCCGGCTTTCGTGCGAGTGGCGGCGCATGAGTTCTATTACGACTGCGGCGACGACTTCAGCCCCTTTGGCAGCGATGACGGCAATGACACTCTGGCCTCTCTGCAAGACTGGTACCAGGAGCAGGCCGGCGGCAAGTCGCCCGAAGTCATTGTCTTCCTGCGCCAGCATCTGAGCGACTGGGATCTGCCCGTTCCCGAGGACATGCTCGAGCGCGACAACGCCGCCAGAACCCAATGGCTGGCTGGCGACGACATGAACCACCGCTATCTGCAATCGGTATGCCGCGCCCATGTGGCGGCGGCCTTTGGCCAGCTCAAGATCGCCGGAGCCATCGATGCCGACGTACGCGAGCAGGCCCGGCTGGCCCTGGCCTGTCAGCAATGGCTCAACACCGTGGCGCGCGGCAAGCACCCCGATTGGGAATACGCCGATCAGGAAAGCCAGCGCCTGGCCCTCATGCATGACGCGCTGGAGCAAGCCTGCGCACCTTGAAACACCGGCCATATGCCGCCCCTGGCATATGGCTGCCACGCATGCCTTGCATGCAGTCCGTCAGTCAGTCACAGTATTTGAGAATAGGTCCCTCCCATGCTGATGTCGCCCCCCGCTCCCGTCGCCTCGCTTGAATCGCTGGAAAACAGCGGCGAATTCATTCCCCGCCATATCGGCCCCGACGCCGACGATGCCGCCCAGATGCTGGCCGCCAT
>JAFAIY010000227.1 GCA_019236485.1 Comamonas sp.
TAGAGCTCGCCCGGAATCCTGGTGCGCGCCGAACAATACGCCAGGCCCATGCGCAGATTGTCTTCCACCGACAGGCGCGAGAAGATTTCGCGCCCCTGGGGCACATAGCCGATGCCGCTGCGCGCGCGCTCATAAGGCGTCCTGCGCGCGATATCGCGGCCCTGCCATTCAATGCCGCCGCTTCTGATGGGAACCAGCCCCATCAGGCTTTTGAGCAAGGTGGTCTTGCCCACGCCATTGCGGCCCAGCAGCACCGTGACCTTGCCGATCTCAGCCGTGATGCTCACATCGCGCAGGATATGCGAGCCGCCGTAGTACTGGTGCAGATTCTGAACTTCAAGCATTTTTGGCCTCTAGCCCTTATGTATCAAGCGCAAGCAGCTATTTAATTTGAGTATCTGCGAAGCGCATGGCGTTTGAAACTGGCGCCACCCAGGCCAGGCAGCCGCGCAAGGGCCGCCCCGCCGCGCTGGCTGCGTCCCCCTCGCGCGTAGAGAGAGGGGGAAGGCGCGAAGCGCCTCAGGGGGTCACCTTCCAAGGTACACCTCAATCACCCGCTCGTCGGCTTGCACTTGCGCCAGCGTGCCCTCGGCCAGCACCGAGCCATCGCAAAGCACCGTGACCTTCTCGCTGATGGTGTCGATGAAGCTCATGTCATGCTCCACCACCATCAGCGAATGCTTGCCCTTGAGCGTGAGAAACAGCTCGGCCGTGCGCACGGTCTCTTCGTCGGTCATGCCGGCCACGGGCTCGTCCAGCAACAGCAGCCTGGGTTCCTGCGCCAGCAGCATGCCGATCTCCAGCCACTGCTTCTGGCCGTGACTGAGCAGACCCGCCTGCCGCGTCACGCTGTCCGCCAGATGAATGGTGTGCAGAACCTCGCCGATACGGTCTTTCTGTTCGCCATTGAGCTTGAACAGCATGGAGGCGGCAATGCCCTTGTGGGTCTTGAGCGCCAGCTCCAGGTTCTCGAACACCGTGAGTTCCTCGAACACCGTGGGCTTCTGGAACTTGCGGCCAATGCCCATGGCGGCGATCTCGGGCTCGCTGTAGCGCAGCAGATCGATGGTGGAGCCGAAGAACACCGTACCGCTGTCGGGGCGGGTCTTGCCGGTGATGATGTCCATCATCGTGGTCTTGCCCGCGCCGTTGGGGCCTATGATGCAGCGCAGCTCGCCGGGTGCGATGTCCAGGTTCAGGCCGTTGATGGCCTTGAAGCCGTCAAAGCTCACATGCACGTCCTCAAGGTAGAGGATTCGGCCATGGGTCACATCGACCTCGCCGGCAATCACGGGCCGGGCCAGACTGGCATTGCGGCCGCCTGACTCGGTATGCAGCGCGGCTTCACGCAGCTGATAGGCGGCCAGCCGGTCCGCGCCTTCCTGCATCAGGTCGGGGGTCATGCACGGACTCCTTTCAGTGTGTCTGCGGCGGCGCGTTCCCTGGCTTTCCGGGCCATGGCGGCTGCGGCATGGTTCAGCTCCGACTGCGTCTGCGCGCTGCGTTTTTCACGCCACTGACGGATCTGCCCTGGCAGACGGATCAGGCCACCAGGCATGAACAGCGTCACGACAATGAACAACGCGCCCAGCACATACAACCAATACTCGGGTGCCGCCACCGTGAGCCAGCTCTTGCCGCCATTGACGGCAAACGCGCCGATGATGGGGCCGACCAGAGAAGCGCGGCCGCCCACGGCCGTCCACACGGCCATCTCGATGGAATTGCCGACGCTCATTTCGCTGGGGTTGATGATGCCCACCTGGGGCACATAGAGCGCGCCGGCCAGGCCGCACATCATGGCCGAGATGACCCAGATCGACAGCTTGTAGGGCAGCGGGTTGTAGCCGCAGAACATGGTACGCGACTCGGCATCGCGCACGGCCTGCAGCACGCGGCCGTATTTGCTGCGGATCAGCCAGCGCGAAAACAGAAAGCAGCCCAGCAGCGCCAGCCCGGAGAGGGCAAACAGCAGCACATGCATGGATTGCGAGTTGACGGAAAACCCCAGCAAGGTCTTGAAGCCCGTGAAACCGTTGTTGCCGCCAAAGCCCGTCTCGTTGCGGAAGAACAGCAGCATGGCGGCATAGGTCAGCGCCTGGGTGATGATGGAAAAATACACGCCCTTGATGCGCGAGCGAAAGGCAAAGTAGCCGAACACGCCCCCGATCAGGCCCGGCACCAGAAACACCAGCAGCACGGTGGCGGCAAAGCTGCCCGAAAGCGCCCAGTGCCAGGGCAGCTCCTTCCAGTCCAGAAAGCCCATGAAGGCCGGCAGAGCGCCGGGACCAGCAGCTTCGCGCATCAGATACATGCCCATCACATAGCCGCCCAGTGCAAAGAACAGGCCGTGACCGAGACTCAGAATGCCCGTATAGCCCCAGATCAGATCGATGGCCAGAGCGCAGATGGCATAGCACATGAACTTGCCCAGCAGGCCCAGCATGTAGTCGGACAGGTGCAGCGCACTGCCCTCGGGCACCCATAGATTGAGTGCCGGAGCCACGGCGCAGACCAGGATCAGGGCCAGCAGAAATGCCGTCCAGCCCTTGGTGCCGAGCAGCGGCTCTGGTTTGGGGAGCCGAAGAGTTGGAGTCATTGAATTTGCAGCAGTCATGTCATGCCTCGGCACTGCGGCCTTTTAAAGCGAAGATGCCTTGCGGACGCTTCTGGATGAAGACCACGATGAACAGCAGCACGGCGATCTTGGCCAGCACGGCGCCGGTCCAGCCTTCGAGCAGCTTGGAGAGCAGGCCCAGGCCCAGGGCCGCATAGACCGTGCCGGCCAGTTGGCCGACGCCGCCCAGCACCACGACCAGGAAACTGTCAACGATGTAGTTCTGGCCCAGATCCGGCCCCACATTGCCGATCTGGCTCAAGGCACAGCCCGCCAGCCCGGCAATGCCCGAGCCCAGTGCAAACGCATAAGTGTCGGTGCGCGCGGTGTTCACGCCCACGCAGGAGGCCATGGCACGGTTCTGCGTCACGCCGCGTACAAACAGGCCCAGACGCGTCCTGGCGATCATGAAGGCCACGGCCGCCAGCACGGCAAAGGCAAACACGATGATGGCGATGCGGTTCCAAGGCAGCGTGAGATTGGGCAGCAGCGCAATGCCGCCGCTCATCCAGGCTGGGTTCTCCACCCCCACGTTCTGCGCCCCGAACACACTGCGCACGGTCTGCTGCAGCACCAGGCTGATACCGAAAGTGGCCAGCAGGGTCTCCAGCGGGCGGCCGTAGAGAAAACGGATCACGCCGCGCTCCAGCACCGCGCCGACCAGGGCCGAGGCCAGAAAGGAAACGGGGATCGCCACCACCAGATACCAGCCAAAAGCAGCCTCTGGCACCCATCGCTGGAATGCGAGCTGCACCAGATAAGTGGCATAGGCACCGATCATGATCAGCTCGCCATGCGCCATATTGATGACGCCCATTAGGCCGTAGGTGATAGCCAGACCCAGAGCCGCCAGCAGCAGCACCGAGCCCAGGCTGATGCCGCTGAAGGCGGCGCCGATTCGATCGCCCCAGGCCAGGCTTTCCTCGATGCCGGCCAGCGCCGCCTTGATGGCTTGCTGCACGCCGGGGTCGGACTCTTCGGACAGGCGCTGGTTCAGCAGCAACTGGGTCTCGGGCGTCTTCTGGTGAGCGAGCTGCTCCACGGCCTGCAAACGCTGCTGCAGGTCTTCGCTGTCCAGCAGGCTGGCGGCCCTGGCCCTGGCCAGCAGGTCTCTGACTTGCGCATCGGTCTCGCCGGCCAGCGCCTTCTCGATCACGGGCAGCCGTTCGGCATCGGGTTCGGCCGCCAGCTTTCCGGCGGCACGGCGGCGCGCGCTCACATCCCTGCTGCCCAACGCCAGCGCGGCCTGCGCCGTGTCGATGACGGAGCGCAGGTAATTGTTGTTGACGACTTCCTCGGCGTCCGCCGGCAGCTTGGCAGCCTCGCCCGTCGCGGGATCGGTGGCGGCGTCGCCGCTCATGACGTAGGCCTTGCCCTGGGACACGCGAACTTCATCGTTGGAGAGCGCCGAGAGATAGGCCGCCAGACGCCCGCCATCAGCCTGGGCGTCAGGAGCAAGCACGGCCTGATTGATGGCCTGCACGCGTTGCTCGGCATCGCCGGCCGCGGCCATGGCATAGGCCTGCTCGGCCGTCAGCGCGTGGCTGGCAAAGCTCAGCAAGGCGCCGAGACCGGCAACCGCCGCCCATATCCATGGCTTGTGCGTGAATTTCATATCGAATCCGATTCGAGCGCTTAAGCAGAAAGCGCCATCAGCTATGTTTTTGATAAAAAATCAGAAACCCGGCATAGCCTGAACAAGGAACGTCGAGCAAGGGCCTAGGCGGCCCCGCCGCCCCGCAGCGAAGGCGTTGTCCCCCTCCCGCAAAGAGAGGGGCAAGGCGCGCAGCGCCTCAGGGGGAGCAATTACTTGCTCGGCTCGTCCTTCTTCTTGTCGTTGCCATCGATGTAGGGGCTCCAGGGCTGGGCCTTGATCGGGCCCTTGGTCTTCCAGACGACGCTGAACTGGCCGTCGCCCTTGATCTCGCCCACCATCACGGGTTTGTGCAAATGATGGTTCTTCTCGTCCATCTTCACGGTGAAGCCATCGGGCGCGGTAAAGGTCTGGCCGGCCATGGCGGCAATCACCTTGTCGGTATCCGTGCTCTTGGCTTTTTCCACGGCCTGCTTCCACATATGGATGCCGACCCAGGTGGCTTCCATGGGGTCGTTGGTCAGGGGCTTGTCCTTGTGGCCCGCGATGTTCTTGGCCTTGGCGTAATCGCCCCACTGCGTGATGAAAGCGGTGTTGGTCGGGTTCTTCACGCTCATGAAGTAGTTCCAGGCCGCCAGATGGCCGACCAGGGGCTTGGTGTCCACGCCGCGCAGCTCCTCCTCGCCCACGCTGAAGGCCACGACCGGCACATCCTTGGCCTTGAGACCGGCGTTGCCCAGCTCCTTGTAGAAGGGCACATTGGAGTCGCCGTTGATCGTCGAGATCACGGCCGTCTTGCCACCGGTGGAGAACTTCTTCACATCGGCCACGATGGTCTGGTAGTCGCTGTGACCGAAGGGCGTGTAGGTCTCCATGATGTCGGAATCCTTCACGCCTTTGCTCTTGAGAAAGGCACGCAGAATCTTGTTGGTGGTGCGTGGATACACATAGTCCGTGCCCAGCAGCACAAAGCGCTTGGCACCGCCGCCTTCTTTGCTCATCAGGTACTCGACGGCGGGAATCGCCTGCTGGTTGGGCGCAGCGCCGGTGTAGAAGACGTTCTTGGAGAGTTCCTCGCCCTCGTACTGCACGGGGTAGAACAGCAGGCCGTTGTTCTGCTCGAACACAGGCAGCACCGACTTGCGCGAGACGCTGGTCCAGCAGCCGAAGACCACGGCCACCTTGTCCTGCGTGATCAGCTGTTTGGCTTTTTCCGCAAACAGCGGCCAGTTGGAGGCGGGGTCCACCACCACGGGCTCGAGCTTCTTGCCGAGCACACCGCCCTTGGCGTTGATATCGTCGATGGCCATCAGCACCGTGTCCTTGAGCACGGTTTCGGAGATCGCCATGGTGCCGGAGAGGCTATGCAGCACCCCGACCTTGATGGTGTCTGCTGCCAACACCTGTGAGTTCAGGCCCAGGCCCAAAGCCAGGGATGCAGCCAGTGTAGTGAGGGTTCCGCGACGATTCATTTCAGCACTCCCGGGAGGTTTTGTTCGGCCACGATTGACCGCATCTCCTCAAGTGCAAATACCGTGCCAGCGCTCTACTGACCGCATGACCACGGAAAAAGTGCCGCGACGATGATGTTTCTGCCGAGGACCGCCGTCTTTGCCCCGTTTTCGCACGACAGCCAGCCCCATCCGCACCACCACGGTGCCCGTACACCCAAACCGGTGCTGCGCAAGACCGGAGGGGCACCGGCTTCATGCCTTATCTCAATGCCCGGCAAAACGCAGCAGATATTCGTAGCTGTTCTCCGTGGCGCACGCGTCGCCCTGCACCGGCACGCGCAGCATGCGCCTGCAAGATATTGGTGCCCGACGCGGGCACCACGGCGGCCATGCCTTGCGCATCGCTGGTCACGGGCGAGCCATGCTCACCCCAGCTCAGGCGCACGCCTGCCTGAGGCCTGCCGTTCAGCAGCACAAGCACTTTGAGCGGCTGGCCCGCCTGCGGCTGCCCGCCCTGCTGCGGCACCAGCTCGAATATATGGCCCAGGTTTTTTTGCATCACCGCCCCCACTGCACCACGGTCTTGTGGAACTTGCGCACATGCACGCCACGCACGGCGCCGGGGTT
>JAFAIY010000309.1 GCA_019236485.1 Comamonas sp.
GGGTGATGTCCTAGGCCTCTAGACGATAGGGTCAAAACCTAAGAACCGATTTCTCGTTTCCGAAAATCTTTGGTGGAGGTAAACGGGATCGAACCGATGACCTCTTGCATGCCATGCAAGCGCTCTCCCAGCTGAGCTATACCCCCCTTGAGCAACCAATTGCTTGATTGCTGCAATACAAAAATTGTAGCACAGGCCCAGAGCGGCTTTTTCCAGCGACCGGTATTTTTTACAGATCCAGCGAAGAAGAGAGGCCCAAGTCCTCTTCTTCGCTGGGCCGGCACCTAGAGCGTGCCGCCGTCACGGATGCGGTGCATTTCGGCGATCTCCACGGTCCAGACCAGGCCGTCGCCGATCTGCCCAGTGCCGCAGGCGGTGAAGATGGCCTGGCGTATGGGCTCGACCATGGCGTCCTCGGCAATCACGCAAAGCATGAGCTTGTCCGAGAAGTCGGTCAGCTCTTCCTTGACGCTGCGCTTGTCCACTGCGGCCGGCGCGGTGAAGCCCTCGGCCTTGAACAGCGTCACGCCCGGGAAGTTGGGAATGGCGCGCAGCGACTCACGCAAGCGCTCCAGGCGGCTGGGGCGCACGATGGCACGGATTTCTTTCATCGTCATTTCCTTTCGGGGTCAGGCCTCGGTAGGCTTTTCATCGAACCAGCGGTACAGCGTGGGCAGCACCACCAGGGTCAGCAGCGTGGAAGAGATCAGGCCGCCTATCACCACGATGGCCAGCGGACGCTGCACCTCGGAGCCCGGCCCGGTGGCGAACAGGAACGGCACCAGGCCCAGCAAGGCCACAGTGGCCGTCATCATCACGGGACGGAAGCGCTGCACGCAGCCTTCGCGCACGGCCTGGGCCACGTCCAGCCCGTCCTCGCGCAGCTTGCGTATGCAGCTGACCAGCACCACGCCGTTGAGCACGGCGATGCCCCATAGCGCGATGAAGCCCACCGAGGCCGGCACGCTCACGTATTCGCCGGTGACGAACAGGCCGATCAGGCCGCCGATGGAGGCGAAAGGCAGAACCATGATGATCAGCGCGGCCAGCTTGACCGAATTGAACAGCAGGAGCAGCAGGAAGAAGATGGCGGCTATAGTCAGCGGCACGATCACCTGCAGCGTGCCCATGGCGCGCTCCATGTTCTCGAACTGGCCGCCGAACTTGAAGTAGTAGCCATCGGGCAACTGCACTTCCTGTTGCAGGCGCTGCTCGACCTCGGCCACAAAGCCCGCAAGATCGCGACCCTCCACATTGGCCCCCACCACCACGCGGCGCTTGCCGCCTTCGCGGCTGATCTGGGCCGGCCCGTCGACCAGCTCGATCCTGGCCACGCTGTTGAGCGGCACCTGAGCTCCGGTGGCCGTGGTCAGCAGGGTGGCGCCAATGGCCTCGGGCGAGGCACGGAAGGCCTCGGGGAAGCGCACGCTCACCGCGTAGCGGCGCTCGCCTTCGTACAAGGTGGTCACGTCCTTGCCGCCGATCGCCGACTCGAGCACGCTTTGCACATCGGCCACGTTGAGGCCGTGACGGGCCATGGCCTTGCGGTCTATGTCCACGGTCAAGGCCTGCTGGCCCGAGAGGCGCTCGACGCGGATGTCCGTGCTGCCGGGCACGCTCTTCAGAATGCGCGCCACCTGCTCGGAGACCTGCTTGAGTTCCTCCAGCCCATCGCCGAACACCTTGACGGCCAGCTGCGAGCGCACGCCCGTCACCATCTCGTCAACGCGCTCGGAAATCGGCTGCGACAGCACGATCTGCACGCCCGGGATCTTGGACAGGCGCTGGCGTATGTCCTCGTCGATCTCATCCTGGCTGCGGTCCGATTCGGGATCGAGCAGCACGATGGGGTCGGACTCGTTGGGACCCGCAGGGTCTGCGGGCGATTCACCGCGACCGAGCTTGGACACCACGGACTTCACGCCCGGCACCTGGGCCACCTCCTTCATGGCCGCCATTTCCATGCGTATGGATTCGTCGAGCGAAATGCTGGGCACGCGGTTGATCTGCGGCGTCAGCGCCCCCTCCTTCATGGTCGGCATGAAGGACTTGCCCAGGAAGGGAAACAGACCCAGCGAGCCTATCAGCAGGGCCACGGCCACGGCCAGCGTGAGCCGGTTGCGCGAGGTCGCGACCTCGAGCAGCCTGAGGTAATGGCGCTTGAGGAAGGCGATCAACCGGGTATCGTGATCCGCACCGCCCTTGAGGAAGTAGGAGCACAGCACCGGCGACAGGAACAGCGACACGGCCAGCGAGATGGCCAGCGCGATCGCAATCGTCAGCGCGAGCGGGCCGAACATCTTGCCCTCGATACCCTGCAGCGTCATCAGCGGCAGGAACACCAGCACGATGATGGCAATGCCGAAAATGGTGGGCGTCGCCACCTCGGCCGTGGCTGAAAGCACGGTGCGCACGCGCTCGCCCTTGCCGCTGCCGGCCTGGCCCAGCTTGTGGAACACGTTCTCCACCACCACCACCGTGGCATCCACCATCAGGCCGATGGCAATCGCCAGCCCTCCCAGGGACATGAGATTGGCCGAGATGCCGTACCGGTTCATCATGATGAAGGTCGTCAGCGGCGTGATGATCAGCGTCGCCACCACGATCAGGCTGGAGCGCACATCTCCAAGGAAGATGAACAGCACCACCACCACCAGGAAAATACCTTCCAGCAGCACCTTGCCCACGGTCCACAGCGCCGAATCGACGAGATCGGTGCGGTCGTAATAAGGCACGATCTGCAGGCCGCCGGGCAGCATGCCCTTGGCATTGATCTCGGCCACGCGCTCCTTCACGCGGGTCACGACCTCCTTGGCATTGCCGCCGCGCATCATGAGCACGATGCCCGACACGCCTTCGGTATAGCCGCCCTTGATGATGGCGCCCTGGCGCACCTCGGCGCCTATCTGCACGGTGGCCACATCGCGCACATAGACGGGCACGCCGCCCTGCTCCTTGAGCACGATGTTGGCTATGTCCTCCAGCGAGCGGATCATGCCCACGCCGCGGATCAGATACTGCTCCGTCACCTGGGGCAGGATGCCGCCGCTGGCATTGGCATTGTTGTCCGCCACGGCCTGCACCACCTGGCGCACCGTCAGGCCGTAATGGCGCAGGCGGCCCGGGTCCACCAGCACCTGGTACTGCTTGACATAGCCGCCTTGCGAGTTGATCTCGGCCACGCCGGGAATGGAGCGCAGCAGCGGCCGCGCCACCCAGTCCTGGATGGTGCGGCGCTCGGTCAGCTCGGCCTGGGTCAGCGCGC
>JAFAIY010000561.1 GCA_019236485.1 Comamonas sp.
AGCGCCGGCTGCTTGAGCGACGGAGTTCGGCCAAGACCAACCGTCCATGGCCAACTCCTGGCCTGCAGCGCGGGCTCTGACCAGGTCGCAGCCTCCATGCCGTGTCAGCATGTGGCGCGCCGCGCTGGCGCTCTTGCGGCACACTCCAGTCGATGCCTACCGCCAAATCCGCCGTGCAACCCGGCTCCATCCCGACCTTGTTCAAAAGCGCCAAGGCTTTCGAGGCCTGGCTGAAGAAGCATCACGCCACTTCCGACGGCCTCTGGCTCAAGATCGCCAAGCGGGGCGCTGATGAAGCCAGCGTCACCTACCCCGAGGCGGTGGAGATCGCGCTCTGCTGGGGCTGGATTGATGGCCAGAAAAAAGGCCTAGACGACCAGCATTTTCTCCAGCGCTTCACGCCGCGGCGCGCGCGCAGCATCTGGTCCAAAACCAACGTCGACAAGGCCGAGGCGCTCATTGAGGCGGGCCGAATGCAGCCGCCGGGCCATGCGCAGATCGAAGCCGCCAAGGCCGACGGGCGCTGGGCGCGGGCTTACGACGGCGCACGCACGTCCACGGCTCCCGAGGATCTGCTGGCCGCACTTGAAGCCGAGCCCAAGGCCAAGGCCTTCTTTGCAACGCTCAACGCGGCCAATCGCTACGCGGTACTGTGGCGCATACAGACGGCCGTAAAAGCCGAGACGCGCGCCAGGCGCATCGCCCAGCTGGTGGAGATGCTCGCGCGCGGCGAAACAATCCACATCTTCAAGCCCCGCGCCAGAACCTGAGCGCGAGGCCCATGCGAGCATGCGGGCTCTAGCGGCGGCTTTGCGGCATTGAAACCTGGAAGGAGTCTGCCTCTTCCTGATCAAACAGCGACAGCCGTAACCAGCCATAAGCAGGTATTCAAAACGGCAACTTTCAAATGCAAGTTATGCAGATAATTGACCAATGCCTATAACCTTAGCTCAGGCCTGTGACATCGCCCAAAAAGAGCTTCTATCCATTGCAAGGAAGGAGATCTTTCTCCAGCTCCAGCTTGACGAAACTAAGGAGTTTGATGTGGGATGGATCTTCTATTACCAGACGGCTCGCTTTCTTGAGACAGGTAATTTCAATGAGATGCTCGTTGGTGGTGTGCCAATGTTTGTTTCTCGGACTAACGGAGATATTGTCTTTGTTAGTTACCATCGCCCGCTCGCAGAATCGCTTGCGGCATATCGCGCCTGTGGTGATATGTCCGCCCATGAAATTCCAGAGGTTCGTCTTCTCAGAGGCCGAGAAGGGGCTTCCGTCACATCTGCAATTCGAGCAATTCGGCAATACTCGACCCTTGGAGTTGTGCAAGCAAAGGACACCATCAATTCTTGTTTCTCCAGTGACTATCCAGTCGTCCAGCTTCCGTCAATGAAAGAGGCAAAAGCTCTAGTTCTCGCGCTTGCTTCTGTCGGCTTTGATGCCGAGGTTTGCTACTCACTATAGGGAAGTATTGAGTTCGGCGACGGAGTTGGCTGGGCCAGCTTGTGATAGGTGGAGAGGGGCCACAAACAAGCACTTGAACAAATTAAAAGGTTAAGCCGCGCGAAGTAATGCTGGGTAGGTTGCGAGCAAAGCCAACGGATCAGTCGCCATGGGTAACCAGAATGAAAACAACCGGAACTGCGCCTGAGCAACTCGGCATACAGACAAAGAATCTGTTCGTATAGACGCCTTTGCTATTCCACTTTTCGGTCTTCCGTTTGAAATAGAGGTTCCCACAAGGAGTATTGGGCGAGGCACAGCTTCATACGCGACGAACCAAATGAGCCCCGTTATGTCCCCCGTGGAACTTGGAGGGGAAGCAGTGCCAGCCCAACACCGGCCCACGCCCCCACTTCGCAAGATGAAGACGGAGCCAGTGTTTATTGCTTGCAGGATCCCTCAGGACGCGAAAAATCGACCTTGGTGGTTGGGTCACTCAGAGAGACGACTCTTGCGACGCAAACCCGACGGTCCATGCCAAAGAAAACTTCATAGTCTTTATCCTTCTCTGGCACAAACGCGGCCGCAACAGAGCAAGACAAACTGCTCTCAGGCCCAGTGAGCATGGCAAAGGTGATGGGCTTGTTTGCCGCCACATACATTTCTGCAGAGGTAAATTGCTTGCTCAGATCTGTCCCAGGCATATCTAACTTTCGCCCCTTGTAGCCACTGGCGCCGACCATACCGCCAATCACCGTACCGGCACCGGGCGTGGACCAATCTAGGCAGCTCTTGCCGGGCACCGCACGAACAAATGCAGACGCCGCTTGGACCACGCGAACGCGGGCTCTGTCTCCTGAATCAGGTTCGGCAAGTGTCGTAAACTGAGTGCCGATGCTTCCGCACCCTGCAATCGAGATGACCGTCATAAAAGCTGTCGCGAGGCGAAGCAGACGCATATATTCAACCCTCTATTCATTAGTTTTACAGGCGGCGTGATCCTCGAAGATTTACGCGCTGAAGACAAGGCTGTGTCATATAAATGAGACAAAAAACATGTGAATTTCAGTCGATGATGACGAGTGGCTATTCCCGACGGAGTTTGAATTCACTAGCTGATGCGCAGGCGCTTTTCATTGACCTGCTCGCTTTTGCATGTTCCTGCATCCGCCGCAGAAACAGTATCCGCGACCAATCGAAGCTGATCACTGCTACCGATCATCCTGATCAGGCCACCTGACATACTTCATTTGCCTCTTTGCATATTCTGGTTGCACTGACCACTTATGCCGCTTATGGCTGACCAGTCCGCTGGTCGTGACCGGCTGCGTTCGGTCAAGTGCAGGCTTCCGACGTTGCGCACCCAAGGTCTGCATCAGGCTGCAGCCACTCAGTTCCTCTCTGCCAATGTCTGCTGACATCAATAGCAGACATTGGTACCAGCGCAGCAAAGACAAATTCGGCAATTGATAGGTGTTTTTAGCTATCTACAAAAAGCTGGTCGATTCAGTACGCAAAACTGTACTGCTCTATCCATCTCACCAACTGTGCGATACCTCCGAATGGAAAGAGATACAGGCTTACCTTTCCATGTGCCTCTGTCAGGCCGGTGGCCAGGCGGTCAACAAAAAGATCCGGCCAGGGGACCTTGCCGCCGCACGCACGCCGCGGTCCTTGATCTGCTGCATGTTCCTCCAGCGCGAGGCGCCCAGGGTGGTCACCGGAAAGCCGTGCTCATGCACATACAGCGCCATACGCTCGAAGGTGTTCATCAATGGGCTTCTTGCGCAATGGCCGTGGCAGGATGGCGGGCGAGTTCGATGAAGGCCTGCACATAGTCGATGGCAGTGTCCGCCTCGCGTGCCCCCAGAAAGATCTGCTTGGCGATGCCGCGCAGGCCCAGCCGCACGGGCACCACGTCCATCTTGACCGCATATTCCTCGACCAGCCAGCGCGGCAAG
>JAFAIY010000164.1 GCA_019236485.1 Comamonas sp.
ACTAGGGTATGCCCTGTGTAGGTGGAATCCACATCAGGTCGGCTTTGTAATGAAACGAAAATCGCCCAGTCGTGATTTCCGTAAGGAGACGTTTTGTGAAAATCAAGAGCCAGAAAGACTTTTTCTCCGGTCTGATGTTCTTGGTCGTCGGCCTCGCTTTTGCGATCGGCGCATCCAACTACAACATTGGCACCGGCGCCCGCATGGGTCCTGGATACTTCCCGCTGATTCTGGGGGTGCTCATGTCCATCCTGGGCGCAGCCATCTGCGTGGGCAGCCTGACCAAGGGCCCCGAGGGCGGTGACAAGATCGGCAAGTGGGCCTGGAAACAAGTGTTCTTCATCCTCGCCGCCAACTTTGCCTTCGGCATCCTGCTGGTCGGCGTTCCCGGTCTGGGCATTCCCCAGTTCGGTCTGATCGTTGCGATCTACGCACTGGTCTTTATCGCCAGCCTGGCCGGCGATAAGTTCAACTTCAAGGAAACAGCTGTTCTGTCCACCATCCTGGCGGCCGGCAGCTATATCGCTTTCGTGTGGGCGCTGAACTTGCAGTTCCCCGTATGGCCTAGCTTCATCGCTGGCTAATCAGGAGCATCGTCCATGGATCTGATTCAGAACTTGTCGACGGGTTTTGGCGTGGCTTTCACGTTCCAGAACCTGATCTACTGCTTTGTGGGCTGTCTGCTCGGTACGCTGATCGGCGTGCTGCCCGGCATCGGCCCGGTGGCGACCATCGCCATGCTGCTGCCCGCGACCTATGCTCTGCCCCCCGTGGCAGCGCTGATCATGCTGGCCGGTATTTACTACGGCGCCCAGTACGGTGGCTCGACCACCGCCATTCTGGTGAACCTGCCTGGCGAGTCGTCCTCGGTGGTGACCGTGATCGACGGCTACCAGATGGCCCGAAAAGGCCGGGCGGGTCCGGCGCTGGCGGCTGCCGGCATCGGCTCCTTCTTCGCCGGCTGCGTGGGGACCGTGATTCTGGCGGCCTTCGCTCCTCCGCTGACCGAAGTCGCCTTCAAGTTCGGCCCTGCCGAGTACTTCTCGCTGATGACCCTGGGTCTGATCGGTGCCGTGGTGCTGGCTTCCGGCTCGCTGCTCAAGGCGATCGCCATGATCGTGCTGGGTCTGCTGCTGGGCATGGTGGGTACCGACGTGAACTCCGGTGTGGCCCGCTACAGCTTTGACATCCCCGAGCTGACCGACGGCATCGACTTCGTCGTGATCGCCATGGGTGTGTTCGGCTACGGCGAAATCATCTCCAACCTGGCCCAGCCCGAAGATGAGCGCGAAGTGTTCGCTGCCAAGGTCAGCGGCCTGATGCCCAGCAAGGAAGACTTCAAGCGCATGATCCCTGCCATGCTGCGCGGCACGGCCCTGGGCTCGGCCCTGGGCATCCTGCCCGGCGGCGGCGCCATGCTGTCGGCCTTTGCTGCCTACACCATCGAAAAGAAGACCAAGCTCAAGCCCGGTGAAGTTCCTTTCGGTCAAGGCAATATCCGCGGTGTGACGGCTCCCGAGTCGGCCAACAACGCCGGTTCGCAGACCTCGTTCATTCCTCTGCTGACCCTGGGCATTCCCCCCAACGCCGTGATGGCGCTGATGGTGGGCGCCATGACCATCCACAACATCCAGCCCGGCCCTCAGGTGATGACCAGCAACCCGGAACTGTTCTGGGGTCTGATCGCCTCCATGTGGATCGGCAACCTGATGCTGATCATCCTGAACCTGCCGCTGATCGGCGTCTGGATCAAGCTGCTGACCGTGCCCTACCGTTGGCTGTTCCCCTCCATCGTGCTGTTCTGCGCGATCGGTGTGTATGGCACCAACAACAATGCCTGGGACGTGTGGATGGTGGGTGTCTTCGGCTTCATCGGCTATGTGTTCCACAAGCTGGGTACCGAACCCGCACCGCTGCTGCTGGGCTTCATCCTGGGCCCGATGATGGAAGAAAACCTGCGTCGTGCGCTGCTGCTGTCGCGTGGTGACTGGAGCGTGTTCGTGACGCGTCCCATCTCCGCCGGCCTGCTGCTGGGGGCCCTGGCTCTGCTGGTCATCGTGCTGCTGCCCGCGGTGAAGAACAAGCGTGAAGAAGCTTTCGTGGAAGACTGATAGTCGACACTAGCGCTGATTCAAGCCAAAGCGGCCCGCAAGGGCCGCTTTTTTTATGCCGGCAGTTTTGCGCGGGCCCGTGCCGATGCAGGCGGCACAATAGGCGCAGTTTGTAGAGGATTGCATGGCTTCATCCCTTTTGCCCGCGCAGCACCCACAGCGGGTTTTGCTGCACAACGAAATCCACGCGCGCCCTGCCGAGATCATGGAGGCGCCGCTGGCCATCACCCATATCGTGATGCTGGCCGACGCGGCCCAGCGCGAGGCCAGCCGCAAGCATGTGGCGCAGCTGCTGCGCAACCACCACCAGCCTCTGCCCGATGCGGCCACCACCCATGTGCTGATCGACCTCGGCGCGTTTCGCCTGCGCTGGGAGCAGCACACGGAATTCGTGGCCTGGACCTTCACCACCCCCATGGACCAGCCCGCGGTGGCCGAGGTGCGCGAGCCCGAGACCGCGGTCGATGCCGTGCCGCACGAATGGCTGGCGGCCTTGCCGGGCCAGTGCCTGAGCTGCCTGCATCTGTGGGTGCTCAACGAGCAGGAGGTGGACGCACCGGCCCTGGTGCGCCAGCTGCTGCAGGCCGAGACCCTGGTGGGCTCCTGTGTGGCCGGCGATGCGGGCAAGATCTATACCGACTTCGCCATCCATGCCGACGGCTTCTCGCGCATGCTGCTGCTGGCGGGCGCAGGCCTGTCGCCGCGCCGCCTGGGCCGCTTGGTGCAGCGCATGCTGGAGATCGAAACCTATCGCATGGCGGCGCTGCTGGGTCTGCCCGCCGCGCGCCAGGCCGCCTCCGTGCTGGCCACGGCCGAGCGCGAGCTGGCCGAGCTGGCGCAGGCGATACGCGTGGCGGACCGCGACAGCGAGCCGGCCCTGCTGGACCGTCTGACCCGCCTGGCAGGCCAGGTGGAGAGCGAATATGCGGCCACGCATTCGCGCTTTTCGGCCAGCTCCGCCTATTTCGAGCTCGTGGACAAGCGCATTCATGAGCTGCAGGAGACGCGGCTCAACGGCTTCCAGAGCATTCGCGAATTCATGGACCGGCGGCTGACGCCGGCGCGCGCCACCTGCGAATGGGCGACGCGGCGCCAGAACGCGCTGTCGGAGCGCGTCTCGCGTGTCAGCAGCCTGTTGCGCACGCGGGTGGAGATCGAGCAGCAGCAAAGCAGCCAGCAGCTGCTGGGCACCATGAACCAGCGCCAGGACATGCAGCTCAAGCTGCAGTCCACGGTCGAGGGCCTGTCGGTGGCGGCCATCACCTACTACATCACCGGGCTCATCAGCTATCTGGCCAAGGGCGCGCAGAAGCTGGGCTGGCCCGCGTCGCCGGAGATGACGGCTGCGGCCGCGATCCCGGTGGTGGCCTTCAGCGTGTGGTGGTCGCTGCGCCGGCTGCACCACAAGCTGTTTCATGGGCGCCATGCCTGAAAACGGCTTGTAGCCTTTTGCTGGATTGCGCTGCCAGCTATTGATTTTGCTATTCCCGGCCATGTCCGGGCTGAAAACTGTGTAGAAGGAGACTGATATGGACTTGGGTATCACCGGACGCTGGGCGCTGGTCTGCGGCGCCAGCAAGGGACTGGGTTTTGGCTGCGCCAAGGCGCTGGCCGAAGAGGGCGTGAATCTGGTCATCAACGCCAGAAACGCCGAGGCCTTGCAGC
>JAFAIY010000245.1 GCA_019236485.1 Comamonas sp.
TCAGCGAGCGCCCCGACAACGCCACGCTGCTCAAGATCTACGCGCTGTACAAGCAGGCCACCGAGGGCGACAACGAGACCAAGAAGCCCAGCTTCACCGACATGGTGGCCCGCGCCAAATGGGATGCCTGGGACAAGCTCAACGGCACCTCGCCCGACGAAGCCAAGCAGCTCTATATCGACCTCATCGAGTCGCTGAAGTAAAGCGCCGGGCGCCCCAATCACAAACGGCCTGCCGGATATGCAATCCGGCAGGCCGTTTGGTTTGCTGCGAGGCGGCTCAGTTCGCGCTGCGGCAGGCGGCCAGCGCGTCCATGGGCGCCTGGTAGGTGGGGCTGGTGACATCGACCAGGCCCAGCACCGTGTGATAGAGGTTGTCGTGCGAGACCGGCTGGTCCAGTGTCTTGTTCAGGCAGCTCTGGTCCAGACGGGTGCGCGCGCCCAGGGTGCCTAGCCAGACGATCATGGGCACATGCTTCTGATCCTCGGGCGCCATCGCATAAGGCATGCCGTGCAGATAAATGCCCATCTCGCCCAGCGATTCGCCGTGGTCTGACATATAGAACATGCCGGTTTCGTACTGGCTTTGCTGGCTCTTGAGCCAGTTGATGGTCTGGCTCAGGAAGTGGTCGGTGTAGCGGATCGAGTTGTCATAGACATTGACCACGTCCTGCTGGGCGCAGCTGGACAGCGCATTGGTCTCGCACTCGGGCTTGAAGGCCTTGAGATCGGGCGTGGAGCGCTTGTAATAAGCCGGTCCGTGGCTGCCCATCTGGTGCATGACCAGCACCACGCCCTTGGCGCGGCGTGCGGGGTCGAGCTTGGCGATGCGCTCCTCCAGGCCGCTGAGCAGCATGCCGTCCAGGCATTCGCCGTCGGCGGCGCACAAGGCCTTGCCCGCGGGGCTGTTCACGCTGTCGGCCGTGTCCGCAAACGGCACGCGCTTGCACACGCCTTTGCAGCCCGCCTGGTTGTCTACCCACAGTACGGCCAGGCCTGCGGCCTGCAGCACGTCGAGCAGATTGTCATGCTCGACTTTGGAGCCGTAAAAGCCTTCGCGGCCCAGGTTGGAGAACATGCAGGGCACGGACTCGCGCGTGCTGGTGCCGCAGGAATGGGCATTGCGCCAGCTCAGCACCTGCTGCTTGGCGAGCTCGGGATTGGTGTCGCGCTCATAGCCGTTGAGGCTGAAGTTCTTGGCGCGCGCGGTCTCGCCCACGACCAGTACCAGCAGCGGCGGTTTCTGGGCCGTCGCATAGGAGCTGCCCAGGGCCGCGCCGCCCGTGATGCTCACGAAAGGTCGAGGCTGGTTGAGGACCGGGTCCAGCAACACGCCGGCCGCGGACAGCACGGGGTTGACGGGATTGATCATGAAGCGCAGCCACAGATTGTTGCGCACCACGGGCGCCAGTTCCTTGTACGACACCCCGACGGATGCGGCCACCAGGGCCACGGCGCCCGCCAGCAGCAGCAGGGTGCGCAGCATATTGCGCCAGGCCCTGCCCGTGCCCCGGATGGGGGTCTTCCAGAGCCAGATGGCCGGCAGTATGGCGATCAGCAGCAGCTCGGCCAGCAGCTTGGGGTTGAACAGATCCGAGCTCTCGCGCATATCGGTCTGCAGAATGTTGTGGATCATGCCCTGATCCATGATGGTGCCGTAGGACACCATGAAGTACTGGGCACTGGCCGAGATCAGCAGCAGCGCGATCCAGAAGGGCTTCATCCAGCGCGGCCAGGCGAACAGGCTGGTGATCAGCAGGATCGCGCCCAGTATCAGCGGCAGCGTGCGCAGGGCCAGCAGCGCCAGGCTGCCGTGATAGCCGTCCAGCGTGGGCAGGCGCAGCCACAGCGCCCAGTTGGCCGTGAGCGTGAGCCAGAGGGCCAGACACAGGGCGACGAACTGAGGCGAACGGGGTTGGAGCAGGTGCTTACTCAGGCGTGAGGTGAGAGCGGATAGTGCCAAGGCAGACTGCAAAATGAAAAATAGACTAAAAGTGTGGGCGGGATTTCTTAAAACACTCTGAAACTGTCAATCCCCGGGAACCCCAGTCTGTGCCCGGCAGGCCGGGGGTGGGGATTGATCGGCGGGCACATGCTGGCACAGCAGCCGGGTGCGAGCCTCGGGTTCCATGGCCGCCAGCTCGCGCATCCGGGCATAGAAGCGGCGCCAGCCTTCGGGACTGGGCGGGCCCTCGCCCTGGAGCTGCTGCCACCATTGTGTCATGGCCGCTACCCAGTCGTCATAGGCGGCCAGGGTGCCGAAACTGGCGTTATTGGCCTGGGCCACCCAGTCATCGGTCTGCTGCAGGCGCTCGTAGTACTGCTGGCGCAGGGCCTCGGTAGTCAGCAGCGGTTCGTCGGCCTGCAGCCATTGCGCGCGCAGGCCCGCATAGGCGCTGCGGAAGTCCTTGAAGATAGCGGCTTTGCTAGCATCCAGTGCTTTGCCATCAAGGCTTTCGAGGGGATTTTGACCGTAGAGAGCCTGCAGGCGCTCGCGCGTGTCGCGGGTCAGCTGCTGCCAGAGTTTTCTGCGCTGCTGGGCCTGCTGCCAGCGCTTTTGCGTGGCCGCGTTCGCCTGGGCCTGCAGCCACAGCGGCGTGGCGATGCGCTCCACCGTGGTGGCAAAGGATTCGTTGAAAGCGGTGTCGCCCTTCACATACAGCAACTGGTGCGCCAGCTCGTGGAACATCAGGCCCGCAAAATCGCCTTCCTGCCAGTCTATGAAGGTGCTGAGCAGAGGGTCACCGCCTAGCCAGTTCAGATAGCCGAGCGTGGAATAGGCGGGCACGCCGTAGACGCTGGTCTCCAGCCCCTGGGCCTGCAGCACATGGGCCTCGGTCTGCGCATCGGCCTGGGAGAAATAGCCGCGGTAGGCGATGCAGCCCGTGACCGGAAAGCACCAGCGGTGCATCTCCAGGCTGTACGCGGGTGCGGCCACCACGTTCCAGACCGCGTACTTGCGCTGCAGCAGAGCGTAGCGCGTGTAGCTGGGGTTGTCGGGCAGGGCCAGCTCCTGGCTTGCAAAGCGGCGCATCTGCTGCGCGGCCAGCAGGCGCTGGCGCAGTGCCGGGCTCAGGCTCTCGTCGGCCAGCCAGCTGTCTATGGGCTGGGCCGCCTGCATGATCTGCATCTGCCCCTTGAAACCCTGCCAGTAATAGCCGATGCTGCTGCAGCCGGTCAGACTCACAATTGCGGTGGCAATGAGCAGGGAGGCCGCCAGGCTGACTACACTCATTCTTTTTCTCATTGCACTTGTCCGCCCGTCGGGTTCGGTTTCATGGATTTCCTCACTCTTGCCATCATTGTCACCACCGTGCTCTACCTGCTCAAGAAGCAGGAGCAGCGTCAGCACACCCTGCTGCTGGCCCAGCATCTGTCGCGCTTCCAGATCGAGAAGCTCATGGCCGGGCTGATGGAAGGCTATCTGCGCGTCATCGGCGAGCCCGATGTCCAGCGCCGCGCACAGATCTGGACGGTGCTCGAGAACACCGAAAGCAGCCTGGTGGCCGAGTTCCAGCGCTTTGCCGACGAGTTCGCGACGCTGCCGCCCGAGTCGACGCGCGCGAGCACGCTGCCGCTGGCCCTGCCCTATATGGATCGCCTGATGCCATCTGCTACCTTGGACATGCGCGCGGCCATGAAGTTGCATGCCCAGGCCATTGCCGCCGTGCAGGTGGGGGCGGCCCACGACGAGGAGGAGCGCAAGCGCCGCGCCTTCACCATGACGGCCGAGCTGATGCTGATGCAGCACAGCTGCCACTGGTTCTGCAAAAGCCGTACCGTGGCCTCGATGCGCCTGATCGCGCGGCACAAGACGCCTTACGAGCAGGTGCTGCAATCGGTGGCTCCGGCCACGCTGAAAGCGTATGAAAAACTGGTGCATCGGCGCAACTGAGGGCATGTCCTGAGTCCGCTCGCATAGCGCCGCGTTCCGCCAGTCATCTCCTGCATCGGCTGACAGACGGGCGCCACGCGCGTCTTGACCCTGCAATACTTGATGTGAACAATAGGTTTTCATGAAAAACCTGTTGAGCACGTTGGAACCGCTTCTCGCAAGACTTCCTGTGACAACCTCGGTGCAGCTCCCTTCGGGCGAGCGGGTCGGCTCCGAGAACAGCGCGGTTCAGTTGATTTTTCGCTCTCCCAAGGCCCTGGCGGCGCTGCTGGACGGCCAGGTGGGCTCCGTAGGCGCGGCGATCGTCGAGGGCTGGGTGGAGGTCAAGGGCCAGGCCCGCGACATCATGGCCGCAGCGGCCGGCCTGCTGCAGACCGACCCCGTGCAGCACCGGCCCACCTGGCTGGAGCAGACTGTCTCCAAGGCCAAGTCCCTGACCATGCACACGCTCACGCGGGACGCCGAGCAGATCCAGTTCCATTACGACCTCTCGGACGACTTCTATGCGCTGTGGCTGGACCCGCGCCGCGTTTACTCCTGCGCCTATTTCAAGGAGCAGGGCATGAGCCTGGCCCAGGCCCAGGAGGCCAAGCTCGACCACATCTGCAAAAAGCTCAGGCTGCAGCCCGGCGAGCGCTTCTGGGACATAGGCTCGGGCTGGGGCGGGCTGATTTTCTGGGCCGCGGAAAACTATGGCGTGCACGCCCATGGCATCACGCTGTCGCGCAACCAGTTCGAGCATGTGCAGCGCCTGATCGCCGAAAAAGGCCTGCAGGGCCGGGTGCAGGTGGAGCTGCGCGACTACCGGCAGATGGACGGCGTGGAGCCGTTCGACAAGATAGGCTCGGTGGGCATGTTCGAGCATGTGGGCAGCGCCAATCTGCCCGAATACTTCGAGACCATCTACAAGATGCTCAAGCCCGGCGGGCTGGCGCTGGTGCACGGCATCACCGCGGGCGGAGTGAGCAATGCCGAGCTGGGCGCGGGCATGGGGAACTTCATCAACCGCTATATCTTCCCCGGCGGCGAGCTCATGCATGTGAGCCGCGTGCTCCACGACCTGGGCGCCAGCGGCCTGGAGATGCTGGACACCGAGAATCTGCGTCCTCACTACGCGCTCACGCTCTGGGCCTGGTCCGACGCGCTGGAGTCCAGCCTGGACGAGGCGCAGCGGATTCTGGCGGCCCAGCATGGTCCGGAACAGGCCGCGCGCGCGCTGCGCGCCTACCGCCTGTATCTGTCCGGCTGCGCCATGGGCTTCGAGCGGGGCTGGACGGCCCTGCACCAGATGCTGTGCTGCAAGCCCGACGGCGAGATGCGTACCGGCGTCATCAAGGGCGCGCAGAGCAGTTATCCTTTCAACCGGGAATACATCTACCGTTGAAGGAACAGTCCATGCTCTACAAATTCAAATCGCGCGCCACGGCGGACCTCATCATGCTGGAAGCCAACGGCCGCCAGCTGCTGGAGATCATCGGCAAGTCGCCCGATGAGCTGCATGGCATCCTCACCGTGGAGCAGATCCCGGCCGCGATAGCGGCGCTAGAGGCCGCCGCGGCGCAGGACGCCGAGCGCCGCGCCGCACAGGCCCAGCCCGAGGGCGAGGAGCCGCAGGAGGAGGAGGCCAAGCCAGGCGCCAGAGACCCCGTGGGCCTGAGCCAGCGCATCGTGCCCTTTGTGGAGATGCTGCGCCGCAGCGCCGCCCACGACAAGGAAGTGGTCTGGTAGGCGCATCCCGGCACCCCAAACAACAAAGCCCGCTTGCGCGGGCTTTGTTCATTGGCGGGAGCTCGGCTTAGTCGGCATAGATGCCGGCCGCCTTGATCACCTTGCCCCACTTGGCGATTTCGCTTTCCACAAACTTCTTGTGGCCCGCGGGGCTGGTGCGGTCGTCGCTGGCGATCACGGCGCCCAGGGCTTCCTGGCGCTTGATGAACTCGGGGTCCTTGAGCGAAGCCTTCATGGCCTCGTTGATCTTCTTGACCACCTCGGCAGGCGTGCCCTTGGGCGCGTACAGGCCGTGCCAGATGGTCACGTTGAAGTCCTTCACACCCAGGGACTGCAGCGTGGGCAGGTCCTTGAGCGCGGGCGTGGTCAGCGGCTTGGTGGTGGTCACGGCATAGGCCTGGACCTTCTTGGCCGCGATCTGGGAGGTGGTGTTGGTGGTCTGGTCGCAGAGCAGGTCGACCTGGTTGCCCATCAGATCGGCAATCGCGGGAGCGGCGCCCTTGTAGGGCACGGGCGTCATTTCCTGCTGCAGCGAGGCCTGGAACATCAGGCCGCACAGATGCGATGCGGAGCCGACGCCGGCATTGGCCAGATTGACCTTGCCCTGGTTCTTGCCCACCCAGTCCTTGACCTCGGCGAAGTTCTTGGCCGGCAGCGTCGGGCGGCCGATCAGCGTCATGGGCACATCGTTGATGATGCCCGCATATTCAAAGTCGTTGAGCACGTTGAACGACAGCTTGCGGTACAGCGTCGGAATCGTGGACATGCCGATATGCGTGAGCAGCAGCGTGTAGCCGTCATTCCTGGAGCGTGCGGCCTTGGCCGTGCCGATGGTGCTGCCGGCGCCGTCGGCGTTGTCGATGACGATGGTGGCATTGTTCAGCTGCTTGCGCATGGACTCGGCCAGATCGCGCGCCACCTTGTCGGTGGGGCCACCGGCCGTGAAAGGCACGATGATGGTAATCGTCTTGCCAGCCACGGGGTAGCTGTTGTCGGCATGGCTGCTGACGGCCGCGGTGGCGGCCAGGGCAACGGCGGCGATCTTGAACATGGTTTGCATGGAGTCTCCCTAAAAAATACCTCGTCCAAACACGCCCAGACAGTTGGGGAATTCGGCGGGAAGGTCGGATTCTAGGTAGAACAATCTCGTAGGGTTTTATGAATTTTCTAAGTGTTATCCCGACAGTTGGCGACTTTTGACCAGGGCTTTGCGATGCCGCAAATCGCCGGGCCGGGCCCGGCCCGGCTTTATTGGTAAGAGCGCGCGTCCTCGACCACCTTGCCGTCGTTGGGCAGGCTGCCCGGCGCCACCATCTGCACCTCGCCGCGCAGCTTGGTCACTTCGCGCAGCGCATCCACCACCTGCTGGGCGAAGCCCGGGGCGGTCTCGGTGGTTTCCACCAGCAGCTGCATGCGGTCGTTGGCCATTTCCCCCGTGACCACCAGGCGCGCCTTGCCGATCTGAGGGAAACGCCGCACCACCTCGGCCACCTGCTTGGCGTGCACAAACATGCCGCGCACCTTGGCCGCCTGGTCGGCCCGGCCCAGCCAGCCTTTGATGCGCGCATTGCTGCGGCCCGTGGGGCAGAGGCCGGGCAGATAGGCCGAGAGGTCGCCGGTGCCGAAGCGGATCAGCGGATAGTCGGGATTGAGGCTGGTGACCACCAGTTCGCCGACCTCGCCCTCGGCCACCAGATCGCCCGTGCCGGGGCGCACGATCTCCACGATCACCTCTTCGTCCAGCACCAGGCCTTCGCGGGCGCTGGTCTCGTAGGCGATCAGGCCCAGGTCGGCCGTGCCATAGCTTTGGTAGGCATCGATGCCATGCTCCAGCATCCAGTCGCGCAGCGAGGGCGGAAAAGCCTCGCCGCTGACCATGGCCTTGCTCAGGCTGGGCAGCTTCACGCCCATCTCCTGTGCCTTCTCGACGATGATCTTGAGAAAGCTCGGCGTGCCCACATAGCCTGCGGGCCGCAGATCGGCCATGGCCTGCACCTGCTGCTCCGTCTGGCCCGTGCCGCCCGCAAACACCGTGCAGCCCAGTGCATGGGCGCCGGTTTCCATCATCGAGCCCGCGGGCACAAAATGGTAGGAAAAGCAGTTGTGCACCAGCTCGCCGGCCCTGAAGCCCGCCGCATGCATGGCGCGCGCCATGCGCCAGTAGTCGGCGCGGCGGCTTTCGGGTTCGTAGATCGGGCCGGGGCTCGCAAACAGGCGCGGCATATGCTGGCCGACGGCGATCGCGTTGAAGCCGCCGAAGATCTGCTGCGGCCGGTGCGCGGCCTGGCGTTCCAGCAGCTCGCTCTTGCGCGTGACGGGCAGCCGGGCCAGGGCGCTGCGGCTGGCGATGCCTGGCGCGTCCACGCCCTGCAGAATTTCGGCAAACGCCGGGCTGCGCTGCTGGGCATGGGCGATCTGCTGCGGCAGCCGCGCCATCAGCTCTGCCTCGCGCTGCTCGGGAGCGCGGGTTTCCAGGGTGTCATAGAACTGGCTCATCATCGATCTCCTGCACGCATTTCAAGAAATTTGAGCGAAAAATGCCTGAACCGCAGCTGTGGCATGCGGTAGCAGCTATGAATTTGGCGGTTGTTCGGGATTGCTTCCGTTTCGGGATCGAGCGCCGGCCCTGTCGGCTAGCCTGGTACGCGGGCGCCTGATCCGTCTACGGAGCGGTCAGGCCAGCCAGCGCTTGCGGCGCTTGTAGCTTTTCACGTCCTTGAAGCTCTTGCGTTCGCCGCCGCCCACGCCCAGGTAGAACTCCTTGACGTCCTCGTTGCTGGCCAGGTCGCTGGCCTTGCCGTCCATCACGATGCGGCCGCTTTCCATGATGTAGCCGTAGTCCGCGTACTTGAGCGCCATATTGGTGTTCTGCTCGGCCAGCAGGAAAGTGACTTTTTCCTTGCTGTTGAGGTCTTTGACGATGTGGAACACCTCGTCCACAATCTGTGGCGCCAGGCCCATCGAGGGCTCGTCGAGCAGCACCATGCGCGGGTTGCTCATCAGCGCACGGCCTATGGCGCACATCTGCTGCTCGCCGCCCGAGGTGTAGGCAGCCTGGCTGGTGCGCCGGGTCTTGAGGCGCGGGAAGTAGTTGTAGACCTTCTCGAGGTTGGCGGCGATCTCGCCCTTGTCGCTGCGCGTGTAGCTGCCGGTCATCAGGTTCTCTTCGATGGTCAGGTGGGCGAAGCAGTGGCGTCCCTCCATGACCTGGACCACGCCGCGCTTGACCAGCTCGGCCGGCGAGAGATTGGCGATCTGCTCGCCCTCCAGCGTGATGCCGCCCTTGGTCACCTCGCCGCGCTCGCCCTTGAGCAGATTGGAGATGGCGCGCAAGGTGGTGGTCTTGCCCGCGCCGTTGCCGCCCAGCAGGGCGACGATGCTCTGGTGCGGCACCTTGAGCGAGACGCCCTTGAGCACCAGGATCACATGGTTGTAGATGACCTCGATGCCATTGACTTCCACCAGTGGCGCGGTCTGGGCAGGGGTGGAAACGGTTTGCGGGGTATCGCTCATGCTGTCACCTAAACTCAAAATAGATAGCTTTCTGCGCTTGATGGATAAGCGTTTGAGGCCGATTTTTTGTAAATCCGGTTGCGACGGGACGAGCCTTGCTCGGAGACATCAAGCAAGGGCCTGGGCCGGCCGCGCCGCCCCGCAGCAAGGATGTCGTCCCCCTCAGGCGCTCAGCGCCAGAGAGGGGGAAGGCACGCAGTGCCTCAGGGGGTGCAGCTTCTCACCTTGATGTTCTTTTCCTTGGCGTACTTGTCCGCGTACTCCTTGTAGAGCGGCTCGACCAGGGACTTGTCGGCCTGGTACCAGTCCGAAGTCACCTTGAACTTGCTGCCGTCCCAGGTGGCGATGCGCTGCCAGTCGGCGCCCAGGTGGTTGTCGCAGCTGGTCTTGATGGGGCGGATGATCTTGCCGAAGCCCAGCTCGTTGAGGCGCTCCTGGGTCAGGTTCAGGTTCTCCAGGCCCCAGCGCACCTGCTCGGGCGTCATCACCTTGCCCTTGCCGAACTTCTCCTGCGCGGTGCGTATGGCCTCGACCTGCAGCATGGAGATCACCATGCCGCGGGTGTGAGCGAGCTGGCCCAGTTCCTTGGCGTCCTTGCCCGTGCCCTGGCCCTTGTCGTAGATCTGGGCCTTGACCTCGTCATGGATCTTGTCGTGGTCGGCCGTGTTGTGGATGGTCACGGTGTTGTAGCCCTTGGCGCCCGCGCCAATGTCCTTCACGTCATGGTCGGAGCCGCCCCACCACACCGCATACATCTTCTCGCGCGGATAGCCTGTGGCCTGGGCTTCGCGCACGGCCGTGGGGGTCATCACGCCGGCCGACCACAGCAGCACATAGTCGGGGCGGTTCTGGCGGATCTGCAGCCAGGTGGACTTCTGCTCCACGCCGGGTGCCGTCACCGGCAGCAGCATCAGCTCGAAGCCGTCCCGGGCGGCGCGCTTTTGCAGCAGCGCGATAGGCTCCTTGCCATAGGGGGAGTCGTGATAGACCAGGGCGATCTTCTTGCCCTTGAGGCTGCCTTTTTCCTTCTTGGTGATGTCCTGGATGATGGAGTCGGCAGCGGTCCAGTAATTGCCCAGCAGCGGGAAGTTCCATTCGAAGACCTTGCCGTCCACCGACTGCGACAGGCCGTAGCCGGGAGTCACCACGGGCATCTTGTCGCCGGGCGCCTTGTCGGTCACGGCAAAGGTGATGCCGGTGGACTGGGTGTCGAAGCCCGAGGCGCCGCCGTCCTTGTTCTTCAGGCGCTCATAGCATTCCACGCCCTTGGCCGTGTCGTAGGCGGTCTCGCATTCCTCGTACTTGATCTTCACACCGTTGATGCCGCCCTTGGCATTGACCAGCTTCAGATAGTCCTGCTTGCCGTCGGCCCATGGAATGCCCAGGGGCGCGAACTGGCCGGTGCGGTAGACCAGCAGCGGCACGAATTGTTCCTGGGCCTGGGCGGCCGGCGAAGCCATCAAACCACCCATGCCGGCTGCCACGGTGGCGGCGGCAATCGCAATCTTCTTGAACATCATCAACTGTCTCCTTGGGTTGTATGGGACTGAAGTCCCGGACAGGCACTCTGTGGTGTCTTG
>JAFAIY010000334.1 GCA_019236485.1 Comamonas sp.
GTCGATCACTTCCGCCCCTTCTTCCAGGCCGTGCGCACCCCCATCGATGCCACGCTCAACGGCATGACCGATGTGCTGCAGACCATCCCCATGCCCGTGCTGGTGCTGCTGATCGCGCTGCTGGCCTGGCAGTTTGCGGGCCGCAAGCTGGCCGTAGGCTCGGCCGTCGCGCTGCTGGTCGTGGGCCTGCTGGGCATCTGGTCCGAAGCCATGGTCACCCTGGCCCTGGTGCTGACCTCGCTGCTGTTCTGCGTGCTCATAGGCCTGCCCGTGGGCATAGGCCTGGCCAGCAGCGACCGCGCCCAGCGCTGGACGCGTCCCTTCCTGGACGCCATGCAGACCACACCGGCCTTTGTCTACCTGGTGCCCGTGGTCATGCTGTTCGGCATAGGCAATGTGCCCGGCGTTATCGTGACCATAGTCTTTGCGCTGCCGCCGCTGATCCGCCTGACCAACCTGGGCATACGCCAGGTGCGCCCCGATCTGATCGAGGCCAGCCGCGCCTATGGCGCATCGCCAGCCCAGCTGCTGTGGAAGGTGCAGTTGCCGCTGGCCATGCCGTCCATCATGGCCGGCATCAACCAGGCGCTGATGCTGTCGCTGTCCATGGTGGTGATCGCTTCCATGATCGCCGTGGGCGGCCTGGGCCAGATGGTGCTGCGCGGCATAGGCCGCCTGGACATGGGTCTGGCCACCGTGGGCGGCCTGGGCATCGTGCTGCTGGCCATCGTGCTGGACCGCATCACCCAGGCCATGGGCGAGCCCAGCCGCGGCGGCTCCCGCTGGTGGGCCACGGGCCCGGCCGGGCTGATCGTGCGCCTGCTCAGCCCCCAGCGCCCCGCTCCTGCCCAGGAGCAGGAAGCCGCCAAGCCCGCAACGGTCTGAAACCCAAACAAGGAGAGATCATGAACACCCATACCCTGCATACCCCTAGCCTGCGTCGCAGCCTGGGCCGCTGGATTTTTGCCAGCGCCGCTGCGGCCTCCATGGCCCTGTCCATGGCCGGCACCAGCGCTTTCGCGGCCGAAACCGGCGGCGACCTGCCCGGCAAGGGGGTGAAGGTCCAGCCGCTCAAGAGCTCCATCGCCGAGGAGACCTTCCAGACCCTGCTGGTGGTGAAGGCGCTGCAAACACTGGGCTACGAGGTCCTGCCGATCAAGGAGGTCGAATACCCGACGGCCCATATCGCGCTGGCCAATGGCGACGCGACCTTCATGGCCGACCACTGGAATCCGCTGCATGCCGACTATTACAAGAACGCGGGCGGCGACGCCAAGCTCTACCGCAAAGGCCTGTTCTCGGCCAACGCGGCCCAGGGCTATCTGATCGACAAGAAGACCGCCGAGGCGCACCAGATCACCAATCTGGGCCAGCTCAAGGATCCGGAGATCGCCAAGCTGTTCGACGCCGATGGCGATGGCAAGGCCGACCTCACCGGCTGCACGCCGGGCTGGGGCTGCGAAGCCATGATCGAGCACCAGCTCACGGCCTACAAGCTGCGCGACACGGTCACGCACAAGCAGGGCACTTACTCGGCGCTGATGGCCGACACCATCACGCGCTACAAGGCCGGCAAGCCCATCCTCTACTACACCTGGACGCCTTACTGGGTCAGCAATGTGCTCAAGCCCGGCCGGGACGTGGTCTGGCTGCAGGTGCCGTTCTCGGCCCTGCCCGGCGAGCAGGCCGGCACGGACACCAAGCTGCCCAACGGCAAGAACTACGGCTTCATCGCCAACAGCCAGCAGATCGTGGCCAACAGGGACTGGGCCGAGAAGAACCCGGCCGCCGCCAAGCTGTTTGAAGTCATGCAGCTGCCCGTGGCCGACATCAACGCCCAGAACTACATGATGAGCCAGGGCCAGAACAAGGCCGCCGATATCGAGCGCCATGTCGAAGGCTGGATCAAGGCCCACCAGCCGACCTTCGACGGCTGGATAGAGCAGGCCAGGGCCGCGGCCCGCCGCTCCTGATCCCCGGCCCACGGCGCAGCGCGACAAGCGGGCGCCGTTTTTTTATGGGTTCACCGCAGCGTAAAAAGGCGATGAAAACAGGATCAAGCCCTTATCTAGAAAGCGCTACCAGCTATCAAAACCTTCTACCCATGGCGGCTCAAGGCCAGGAGCAATTCGTCTTGCTGGACAGTGTGACAAAACGCTCCACACGCAGGGCCAACTCCTTGCGCCCCTGGCGGGCCAGCACCGGGTCGGCCACGGGGCGCTCCTGCACCCGGCCCACCACCTCGGCCAGCATGCTCGCCGAAGCATGGCTGCGCGTATTCAGATAAGCCTGCTCCAGCAACACGCTGTCGCCCTCCGCAAGCACCGCAATGGTCTGGCCCGAGTTGCAGTCCTGAAAACGCCCGCTCTCGCCCTCCAGGGTGTACATGCCCTGCCAGCGGCCGCTTTCCTGGCTGGGC
>JAFAIY010000407.1 GCA_019236485.1 Comamonas sp.
CGACTGGGAAAGCTTCTGAGGTCAGTGCCGGCGGCTAGGGCCGGCCGGCGGATTCACTGTGCAGATGGGCCAGCAATTTGCCCGCGGGGCCGGACAGGGCGCTGTTTTTGGCCATGCACAGCCAGAGCTGGCGCCTGGCCCAGGTATCGACTAGCGGCACGGCCACCACCCCGGTGGCGGCCGCATGGCGCCGGACCGCGGCCGCGGGCAGAACGCAGATGCCTACCTTCTGCCCGACCAGCTGGCACAGGCCTTCGGGGTGGGGCAGCTGCACGCGCAGGTGCAGCGCACCGCCCATGAGATGGGTCTGGTTTGCGGCTGCGGCCTTCTCCAGCCGCAGGGCCTGCTTGAACAGCAGCTGTTGCAGCGCCGAATCGCGCGGCAGGCCCACCCAGTTTTCATGCACGAGATCGGCCAGCGCCAGACTGGCGCGCGCAGCCAGCGCATGGTCGGCCGCCAGCACGGCCACCAGTGGATCGCTGCGCCAGGGGCTGCAGTCCACGCCGGTGAGCGGCGGGGGGCGGTCCGCATCCCAGGCGGCCACGCCCAGATCGCACAGGCCCTGGCGCAGGCCGTCCAGCACCTCGGTGCTCGGGCACTCCTGCAGCTCCAGCGCCAGTTGCGGGTGCTGCTGCAAAAAGCCGCTGATGGCCAGCGGCAGATGCTCGCGTATGGCCGAGGTATTGCCGCGCAGGCGAACCTGTGCGGCCAGGCCCGAGCCGAAATCGCCCATGGCGCCGCGCAGGCTCTGCATCTGCCGCAGCACCTGGCGCGCATGCTGGCCCAGCGTATGGCCGGCCGCCGTGGGTTGCACACCGCGCGCCTGGCGCGTGAGCAGGACGCAGCCCAGCTGGCTTTCCATGCCGCGCACGCGCTCGCTGGCCGAGGCCAACGTGATATGCGACAGCGCCGCGGCCGCGGTCATGGTGCCGCTGTCGAGGATGTGCACAAACAGCTGGAGGTCGGTCAGGTCAAAACGCATGGGGTTCAAGCCTAAGGTTTATACGAAGTCTTGTGTTGGTAAATCCCGCTGGTCAAGCGCGTCTCATCACTGGATTATCTGCGCCATGCAAGATGTTGATGATTCTTGCTTTAGTTTGATAGTTCGGATGATACGAAGGGTTGATGATGTGGAATGAAGGCTGGATGGCCGCGGCAGCCATTGCCGTGTTTGGACTGGCGGGTTGTATCAAGGGCGTGGTGGGCCTGGGTCTGCCCACGGTCTCCATGGCCTTGCTGGCGGTGTTCATGCCGCCCGCGCAGGCGGCAGCCTTGCTGCTTTTGCCGTCGCTGGTGACGAATCTGGTGCAGATGCGGCCTGTGGCCGGCTTGCGGTCCTTGTTGCAGAGTCTGGGCTGGATGCAGCTGGGCATTGTGCTGGGCACGCTGGGAGGTGTGGCCCTCTGGGGCGGAGTCGGCAGCCTGCCCGCAGCCAGGCCGGCGTTGGGCCTGGCGCTGGTGATCTATGCCTTGTGGGGGCTGTCGGGCCTGCGCTGGCAGACGCCGCCGCCGCACCAGGCTTGGCTGGGGGCGGTATGCGGTTTGCTGACAGGTGCCATTACGGCGGTGACCGGTGTCTTTGTCATCCCAGCAGTGGCGTTCTTACAGTCGCTGGGCCTGTCCCGTCCCGCGCTCATGCAGGCCATGGGACTGTGCTTTACCACCTCCACGCTGGCCCTGGGTGCCGGTTTGTTATGACAAGGGCCAGGGCCTGGTGCCCAGGCGCAAGAGATGCTGCCCGGACTGCTGGCTTCGGCCCTGATGCTGATTCCGGCACTGGCCGGTATGCACTGGGGCGAGCTGCTGCGCGAAAAACTCTCGCCCGAGCTTTTCAAAAAGCTGCTGATGCTCAGTCTTCTGGCCCTGGGTGTCTACCTGTGTCTCTGAGTTGAAGGCATTCCAGGTTGCTCCCTGAAGTCGCTGCGGATACGGGCTTGGGGGAAGGCGCCTGTTCCATCGTGAGACTATGCCGAGCCTGCTGGCGCTGGGAGCCGGCAAGACTCTGGATGGCTGATGTCTGCTTGGCCGTACCTGAAACTGATGCAGGCGCCTGTCACAGGTGCCGAGCAGCAGCCCCAGTGGGCCGCAGCGCCGCGCAGCGACATTGCCGTCCCCCCAGCGCGCCGGGAGGGGGAAGCGGCAAAGCCGCCAAGCGGGCTTATGCGCGGAAGACCTTGACGGCCTGGCCGCGCTCGACTTCCCAGTGCTGCTGGCTGCGCAAGCGCTGCGCCTGCCCCTTGCTGTGCGCATTGTGCTGTGCCAGCTTGATGGCCAGCAACTCGCGCGCCAGCCGCTTGTTGGCATGCTGGCTGCGTTCGCTCATGACCTTGACGGCAATCCCGCTGGGCAAATGCAGGGCATGGACGGCCGAGTCCGTGGTGTTGACATGCTGGCCGCCCTTGCCCGAAGCCTTGCAGGACTGGAACTGGATCTCGCCGTCCGTGGGTAGCTGGCGCGGTGGCTCGCAGCGCTGCACGGCGACGAACCAGTTCTTGCGCGGATGGTGAGGCCTGAACGGACTCGCGAAAATCCACTGGATGGTGCCCAGCCATTCGCGCAGGGCAGGCGTCTCGCGCTCGCAGCGCAGCAGCACCGACCTGTAGCCGGCCGGAGTGCGGAACTCCTCGAGTATCTCGACGGCCAGGTCCTCGGCCGCGCAGGCCTGCAGCAGCTTGCGCAGGGTCAGGCGCAGCGCGTATTCGCATTCCGCGGGGCCGTGGGCGGAGCTCAATTGCATCAGCAGCATTGCATGGCTCCCTTCTTGTAGGTCAGCAGGGGCTTGAGGCGCGCGACCAGCTCCACCAGGCCGGCCTCCTGCAGGCAGGCAACCACGGAGTCCACATCCTTGTAGGCCTGGGGAGCCTCCTCGTAGACCAGTTCGCGGTCCGCGCAGACCACGGCGCTGCCGAAGCGCGTGCGCAGCAGCTCGTCCAGCGTGAAGCGGGGCCGCAGCCGGCCCATGCAGTCCGTGCGCGCCCATTTGCGGCCGGCGCCGTGGGCCAGCGAATCCAGGGCCTCGTGCCGCCCGGCGACGGGCCGGACCAGATAGCTGTAGTCACCGCGCGAGCCTGGAATGACGACCAGACCCCGGTCCGCCGGCGTGGCGCCCTTGCGGTGCAGAAAGCCATCCTGGCCCTGCCAGTGGTGGGCCAGCACATGGTTGTGCGTGATGTCGAGCACGGCCTCGCCCTGGGTGCGGATCGCGCGCAGCAGGCGCTGGGCGATGCAGCGGCGGTTGAGCTGCGCATAGTCAATCGCGGCTTCGTGCTGCTGCAGGTATTGCCTTGCGGCTTCGCTGCCGGCGGCCAGGCCGTCGTGGCTGAAGCGCTGCACATGCTCGCGCAGTATGGCGCCGCCCAGGCCGCGCGAGCCGCTGTGGACCATGAGGTGCACGCGCTTCTTGTCGAGTGCGCCTTCCTCGTAGAGGGTCTCGACCTGCTGCAGTTCGGCAAAGTGATTGCCGCCGCCTATGGTGCCCAGGCTTTGCTGCAGATAGTCCAGGTCGGCCGCGCCGCTGGTCTGCGCGATCTGCTGCAGCTGCTGCGTGTCCACTGTGTCCAGCAGTTCCTGGGGCAGGGGGCCGTCGATATTGCCCACGGCTTTTTCAAGCTTGGCGGCCGAGGTCTTGTGCACGGCGAGATCGGTGGCGTGGAGCGACATGCCGCAGCCTATGTCGCCACCGACCAGGGCCGGGTAGAAGCGCCCTACCGAGAAGAAGGCCGCGCCTACGGGATAGCCGCGGCCCGGATGCAGGTCGGGCAGACCCACGGCGGCACGTATGCCGTCCAGATTGGCGGCCGTGGTTTGAAGTTGTTGAATGGCAGCGTCCTCGATCCAGACGCTGCGGTTGGCGAACACCTGGATATAGGTGTCCGAAAAAGAATTGCCCATGAATGGCCTTTGGTCGAATGCATGAAATCAGCGAGGGGGCAGTCGCGACATGCTCGGCCGAGAGGCATCCGGAAATTCACGCGCAGCACAAAGCCTGACTCCATATCGTTCTATGGGCCGGGCGAGGTCTGCAGCGTGGCGGGAAGCGCTAGAAGGCTTTAGGCGTGCACGACTGCAAAGGGATTTGTCGTCTGGGACATGGCTCTCTCCTTTGCGTGGATCGGGAAGCGCGCAATCCGTTCCATGGATTGCGGCAAAGACAGGCATGCTAGGGACTGGCGGGCGGCGGCGCAAGCCATGCGGGCCTGCACGTTGTGG
>JAFAIY010000560.1 GCA_019236485.1 Comamonas sp.
CGATGGAAACCGTTGATGAGCGAGGGCTTTGTGCTCTGCTTAGGTGAGCGCATAGCACATAGAGTGCTGCAGGGCAAGAATTTGCGAACAGCCGTAGTTGAGCACATGGCTAACCAGGGAGCCGCGTGCCAAAACTTGGAATATGTAGACAATTACGCCCTTTCTATTCTTACATGTTTCCGTTCCGGTTTTTCCATGTCTAGTATCCAGGTCCGTCCCGCTACTCTTCGCGATGCAAAAGCGATTGCCCAGATCCATACTGCTTCCGCACTGGAGGCATACCGAGGTCTGGTTCCCGACGATCAATTGAAGGCCATGTCGTCGGTTGAAAAGCGCCAGGCTTACTGGCGCGAGGCCATTGAATACTGCGAGCCGCAGGTCCAGGTTGCCATCGACGGCGACAAGATCGTGGGCTTTGTGGGCTTCGACCGTTCCCGCGATGAAAAATCCCGCCAGACCACTGGCGAAATCTGGGCCATCTATGCAGCTCCCACCCACTGGAGCCAAGGCGTTGGCGTGGCTCTCTGGGATGCCGCCCGCGATGGTCTGCTGGAAGAAGGCTGCACCAATGTGACAGCCTGGATTCCGCTGCGCAACGAGCGCGCCCTGCGTTTCCACGAAATGGCGGGCTTCAAGCGTGAAATGTCCACGGCCAAGACGGCCGTGATCGGCAGCATCAAGATCGAAGAAGTGCGCGTCAAGCGCCCTCTGAACGGCTGATCAGCCGGTTTGAAGGACAGGCCGTGAAGACCAGCAACCACAACGTCGCGGCCTCAGTCACCGCTTATTCGCTGCTGCAATGGCAGGAGCAGGATCAAGAGCGCATGGCCATGTGGCGTGCCGAAAGCAGCCTGCCCCGGCCCAAGCGCCTCGAGCCCGCCGATGACACCATGCCAGCCGACACGGCTTTTCGCCATATCAGCGAAGGTGCTTCCCTGGTCTGGCGCGGCGACTTCCAGAACGCGCGCCAGCTCATGCTGGCGCTGGGCCGCAGGCTCGATAAAAAGTCCCGCCGCAAGGCCCCGGCAGCGGCTGCCGTCTTCCCCCAAGCCTTTCATCTGTACCGCCAGACCCAGGCCCAGCGTGCGCGCGTGCTGGCCAGCGTTCTGATCGAGCTGGACGAGCAGTGGCACTGCGCGCTGCGCCGCGCGCCCGACTGGAGCGCGGCCTGCGCCCAGGCCTGGGGCCGGCCGCAGATCGAAGGCGGAGCGCGCGGCGTGCTCGTACCCCTGCGCGATCTGCTGGGCGTGGTGGGCGCCTATGAGTGGCGCAAGAAGGGCGTGGAGATTGCGGCTCTGCAAGGCGCCCGCATCCATGCGCATTACGGCGTGTTCTCTCCGGTGCGCGGCGAATACCTGGATCTGGTGGCGCGCGCCGCGATTCCCGCGGCGGGCCTGGAGCAGGCTTGGGACATAGGCACGGGCACGGGCGTGCTGGCGGCCTTGCTGCTCAAGCGCGGCGTGAAGTCCGTGGTCGCCAGCGATATGAGCGAGCGCGCTCTGGCCTGCGCGGACGAAAACCTGCAGCGCCTGGGCCTGGCCGCCAAGGTGCAACTGCAGCGCACGGATCTGTTTCCCGAAGGCCGCTGCGGTCTGATCGTCTGCAATCCGCCATGGCTGCCGGGCAAGGCCGCCTCGCTGCTGGATCAGGCGATTTACGACGAAGACAGCCGCATGCTGCGCGGCTTTCTGCAAGGACTGGCCGCGCATCTGCAGCCCGGCGGCGAAGGCTGGCTGATCGTCTCCGATCTGGCCGAGCATCTGAAGCTGCGCACGCGCGAGGAACTGCTGGGCTGGATCGAGGCCGCGGGCCTCAAGGTGCTGGGGCGGGAGGATACCCGTCCGCATCACGGCAAGGTACAGGACCGCGAGGACCCGCTGCACGCCGCACGTGCGGCCGAAGTGACCTCGCTGTGGCGCCTGGCCGTGGCCTAGGCTGCGACGGTCTCGAGCGCTTCGCCCTCGGCGCCATGGGCCAGCAGGGCCGCCAGGCGCTCTTGCAGCGACTGGGCGCGCTCCTCACCCGCATGCTCCTGCACCGCTGCGAGCAGGGACAGGCCGGCGTCGCGCAGCGTGGGCAGGTCTCTGGCCTCGCGCAGCTGGGTGCGCAGGGTCTGAGCCAGAGCCTCGTGGCGGTTGGCAAACAGGCGCTCGCACAGATCGAACAAGTACATGCGCGTGCCCGCCATATTGATGGCCGGCGGCGTCTGGCTCGTATCTGCGGCTTCTGCGGAGGATGGGGCGGCCGTGGGAGCAGGGGCCTGGCGCGCCTGCGTTTTCCCCTCACCCTCTGGTGCCGGGGCGAGTTGCAGATAACCCTGAGCCATCAGTTGCTGCGCCAATTCGGCATGATCTGCGCCTAGCAGGCGCTGTATCTCCTCGAGACTCTTGCCGCCCGCCACCAGCAGCACAGAGCGTGCGCGCTGTGGCAACTGGCGTTTTCCTGGCTGCAGCTCTTCCAGGGCTTTGGCGGTTTTTTGCAGAATCATGGCCGGGTCGGATGGGGATACGTGTTGTAACAACACGTATTGCATGCGAGTGCCGTGACAGCCGTGTGAATCTGCGGCAATCCGCAGTGCATTGCGCTGGCATTGCCCGGCAATCTGTGGCCTGCAGTTGCCGGTGCTTCTGAATTAATAGCTGTTGGCGCATGTTAAACAAGCGCTGTCGGCCTTGCTTGATGTGAATTAGCTGCGATGAAACTGCTGCTTGCGCCCATGGAAGGGCTGCTGGATTTTGTGTTGCGCGATGTGCTGACCCGGGTGGGCGGCGCCGATCGCTGTGTCTCGGAATTCATCCGCATCACGGGCTCGCTGCTGCCGGACAAGGTGTTTCTGCGCACCATGCCCGAGCTGCGCAACGGCAGCCGGACGCTGGCCGGCGTGCCGGTGCGCGCCCAGCTGCTGGGCTCGGACCCGGTCAGCATGGCCGAGAACGCGGCCAATCTGGCGCGTCTGGGGCCTGAGGGCATAGATCTGAACTTCGGCTGCCCGGCCAAGGTGGTGAATCGCCATGGCGGCGGCGCATCGCTGCTGCAGGACCCCGCGCAGATTGCGCGCGTGGTCGAGGCCGTGCGCCGGGCCGTGCCGGCACATTTGCCGGTCTCGGCCAAGATGCGCCTGGGCTTCAATGACCGCTCGCTGATGACGGAGTGCGCCCAGGCCATGGCCCAGGGCGGGGCCTGCGAGATCGTGGTCCATGCGCGCACCAAGCTCGACGGCTATCGCCCTCCGGCTTACTGGGAAGAAATTCCGCGCATCCGCGAAGCCGTGTCCGTGCCCGTGGTGGCCAATGGCGAGATCTGGACCGTGGCAGAGGCGCTGCGCTGCCGCGAGGTTTCCGGTTGCGACGATCTGATGCTGGGGCGCGGCATCGTGGCCGATCCGGGGCTGGCGCTGGCAATCCGCGCCGCCGTGGAGCAGGGGACAGGCAATGCGGCCGCTGCGGTGGACTGGCCGGCCCTGGTGCCCCAGGTCCAGCGCTTCTGGCATATGGTGTGCGAGGGTCTGGAGCCGCGCCAGCGTGCGGGCCGGCTCAAGCAATGGCTGAACCTGATGCGCCGGCGCTTTCCCGAGGCGGAGCAGGCTTATCAGGAGGTACGCACCCAGACGGATCAGCGTGCGATCAGTGACTGGGTCCAGGCCTTGCCGCAGCGGGATCTGGACCGGGAATGGGCCTGGCCCGAAGCCGCTGCGCTTACAGCAGACTCTCGGGAGCCAGCGGGCCTAGCAGCTGCAGCATGAGGCGCAGGCCCAGGCTGGCATCGGGCTCGGAATGTGCGTCCTCCAGCCCGCTGTCCTGGGGCGCGCGCCAGATCAGCCGGCCCTCGGGATCGATCTCCACGCGCCAGCTGTTTTCGGGCAGGCTGTCGTCGATATTGTCGCTGGCCAGCCTGCCGAAGCTGCGGCTGGCGATGAGCACGGCGAGCTCGGTGTTCTGCAGCTGGGAGCGCATGTCTAGATTCATGGAACCGACCGCGACCAGGCGCCCGTCGACCACCAGCAGCTTGGTGTGCAGCATGGCGCGCGACCTGCCCGCGCCGCCGCTGGAGCCGGTCCCGCCCGCGCGCAGGGCCGAGCGCAGGTTCGCGGGTTCGCTGCGCAGCTCGTGCAGCTCGATTCCCATCTCCAGCAAGGCCCGGCGGTGGCGCGCATAGCCCGCATGGGCCAGCGGCGCGTCGTTGGAGGCCAGGGAATTGGTCAGCACGCGTATGCGCACGCCGCGGTCGCGCGCAGCGCGAAACGCCGACATGATCTCGTCGCCAGGTACGAAATAGGGCGAGACGACCAGCAGCTCCTGCCTGGCCGTTCGGATCAGGGCCAGCAGGCCGTCGACCACGGAGTCGGAGTTGAGTAGCTGTGCCGCCGAGGCCGGAGCGTGGCCGGGCTGCCTTACAGGCAAGGTGCCGGCCGCGGCCGAGGCCTGCTGCCCCGCATGGTCCTCGCCTTCGAGCGGAATCTTGGCGGGATCGTCGGCAAGCACCAGGGCCTGGGCCCAGATCCAGTGCAGCCGGTTTAGCTCCATGGGCTGCTCGCTCTGGGGTGGAGCCAGCCCCGGGCCGCCCGGCTGGGGCTGCGAGTCCTCCCTGGCAAACTGGGCCTTGAGCTGCAGCAGCTCTTTTTCGCTGATCAGCGCTTGCACGGGGTAGGCGCGCACATTGTTCCAGTAGCTGTCAAAGCTGTGGGACAGATCCTTGACCACGGGGCCCGCTGCCAGTATGTCGAGGTCGACAAAGTTGTCGTCGTCGGCCGCGTCGAAATAGGCATCGCCCAGATTGCGCCCCCCCATCACGGCCATGGCGTTGTCGGCGACGAAAAGCTTGTTGTGCATGCGCTGCTGGGCACGCTGGAAGTCCGTGAACAGGGTCCAGGCCCGCCCTATGCTGGAGGCGCGCGAGCCGCTCA
>JAFAIY010000426.1 GCA_019236485.1 Comamonas sp.
ACACCTCGGGTCTTTAACAAGCAGTTGTTGTGATTCAAAGAGGCTCAGGTGATCTCAAAGATGTCGCTATCTGATGAGGCCGCGCTCTCGTGATAGATGTCGTAGAGGTATTGGGGCAGTTCGTCATATGTGACTTCGGACGGAATAGCCAAGTCCACAGCGCCGCGCTTGCCATCTGCCCCTCCGGAATAGCAGCGCCATTCAGCATTGATGCGCTCGATGACCAGGATATCGCCAAACACATTGAACCGGTACTTTTCCAGGCTTGCTCCACTACTGAGCATTGCATCCTAGCTGCCTCTGCGCCTCCCTCAATCACATCAGCCCATTCGGATAAACAGTCGAAAGACCTGCTCCGGTGATCTGTCGGCAAAAGAAAAAGACAGGCGCACGACCAAATAGGGTTGTCCCCCGCGCCATGACCCAGCTGGGCTAGATCAGAAAAGCACCATTCGCCCGCCCGAGCGGAAATCAGGAAGCTGGTACCAGTTCAACCGACATATGCCAGCCGCCGCGCACGGCTGAAAGCGGCTTGCTTGGGCTGCCTCTATGCGACATACAAACGCCACTCCGCATCCCCGAGCCATTTCAGCTCAGGAGCAACCATGGCCTGCCTAGGCATGAGCTCTGGCAAAGGCTCCAATGCACACAGAGCCAGGCATAGATACTCTCCCGTTCCCGTATACGCCTGCCACAGGCGTGCATGGGCAATACCCACATCACATACGGCATGGGGTTTGGTGCGTAAGGTACCGCAGTGCCATGTCACTTGGCGAATTTTTTCAAAATCCACCCCGGTGCCCAGACACTTGAAATAGGCCTCCTTCAAACACCACAACTGCAAGAAGCACTGCTGTTGAATATCAGCAGGTTGCGCCAGCAACCACTCTTGCTCGGCAGGTGCACAGACCAGAGCAGCCAGTGCCGGTATATCACGCTGACGCGTGCATGCTTGTATCTCAAGATCGACCCCAACGAGTACCGGCGCCTTGGCACATGCGAGCCATGTCCCACTGTGGGATAGCGACAGTTGTGGCAGCAAGGCCGCACGCGCCTCCTCCGCCACACTACATCGTTCAACCCAGGGGGCACGCTCGGCCGCACTCCCCAAACTCCACTCTGAAACTGTCGCCTCTTCTTGTGCCAGCAGCAGGCGCAATGCATAACGGCAGCTCACAAACAAAGACTGGCGGGCGGGTGTACACAGTCCCGCCAGTCTCCGCCGCTCCGAATCGCTCAGCCATCTCGGAAAGGATTCTTGCGCTTGCGCGGCAATAGACTCCTGCGTGGTCAACAACAGACCCCAGGGAACTCTCACACTCACTCGGCTACGCGGGCGTAGGTTCCTTTGAGTGCCACGCCCGCCATGATGTTGCCGGCGTGGCATTCAAAGTTCACCGGATCCTTGTGCGGATTTTTCTTGTAGAAGCTGTGCAGGTCCACCACAGCGTTGGCACCTCTTTGCTTGGCAGAGGCTTCAAACGCAATCAAGGCCGACAGCGCAACCCAGTTGCAAGCCGTGGCGTCATCCTTGCCGACACCATTGGTTTTCTTGTTCGCGACATCATCCCCCAGCATGGCGCTGGCCTTGGGCGTTGCCGCACCAGACAGATAAAACTTCACGCTGCCGTCAAGCTTGCCCTGGTCCAGGCCCATCTGCACCACATCGGCCAGCGGCAACATCACCACGTCATCGCGCGCCTGTGCCATGCTGGCAGCGGCCAGCGCCAGCACGCACATTGCTATTTTCTTCATAGTTTCTCCTTCTCTTTTGTCCGAGAGCAAGTAGTCAAACAACGGAAAAACGCAGTTTGTGCCGCTTATGCGGTACCGATTTGCTTTACCAGATTGCGAATCCAACGGTTGTAGTTCGGGTGAATCCTACGCACGCCATTGGCATCTTCATAGTCGAGGTTCACGCTGTTCAGATAAGCGATTTGGTAGCCGGCCTCGTCGTATTGCACAGCGATCGTGACCTGATGCTTGCCTTGCTTGTTGTAGTAAAGCTCCAGGCGGCCCGGTTCTTCCTTTGCTACCGCCCAGCCCAGCGACTGGCTGGCCGCCACGATGCGATCACGCAGTTGCTGCTGCGTGGATGCCACGCCCGTGGCCCACATGATCTGCGGCGGCTCATAGATTTCCGTATTGCGCGCCATGGCACTGCCCATAACCAGGGCCATGGCGACTCCCACGGCGACTTTGCGTACTGCTTGCATACTTCCTCTCTTGGTGGTTAATCGTTCCAGCGTCGGAAAATCAATGAGGTATTGATTCCGCCAAACGCAAAGTTATTGCTCATGATCACATCAGTCTGCAGCGCACGCGGGCCGTCCATGATGTAGTCCAGTGCGGCACAGCGCGGATCGGGCTGGGTCAAATTGGCATTGGCGGCAAACCAGCCCTCACGCATCATCTCAATGGACATCCAGGCTTCCAGCGCTCCACAAGCGCCCAATGTATGGCCCATATAGCCTTTGAGAGTGCTGATGGGCACCTGCTGGCCAAACAGCTGGTGCGTGGCCTGCGACTCTGCGATATCGCCCTGGTCCGTGGCCGTGCCATGGGCGTTGATATAGCCCACGGCCTCGGGCGCCAGGCCGGCATCGTCCAGCGCCATGCGCATGGCCTGGGCCATGGTGGCGGGGTTGGGGTGGGTCACATGTGTGCCATCGGAATTGCTGGCAAAGCCGATCAGCTCGGCGTGGATGCGTGCCCCACGGGCGCGGGCATGCTCCAACTCTTCCAGCACAAAGGTACAGGCGCCCTCGCCCAGCACCAGGCCGTCGCGCCGCGCATCAAAGGGGCGCGGCGTCAGTTCGGGTGTCTCGTTTTTCACGCTGGTGGCAAACAAGGTGTCGAACACCGCGGCCTGCGTGGCATCCAGTTCCTCGGCGCCACCCGCCAGCATGGCCAGTTGCTTGCCGCTCTGTATGGCCTCGAAGGCATAGCCCAGCCCCTGGCTGCCCGAGGTGCAGGCGCTGGAGGTGGTGATGATGCGCCCCGTCGTGCCGAAGAACACGCCGATATTCACCGCCGCCGTGTGCGACATCATCTTGATATAGGTGTTGGCGTTGATGCCCTCGGTGCTTTTCTCGGCCATCATGCGGCCGAAGTCGCCGATGGCGGCCGGCGTGCCGGCGGACGAACCATAGGCAACCCCCATCTGCCCACTTTTCACGAAGGGATCGCCCAGTAGGCCGGCATCTTCCAACGCCAGCTCGCTGGCACGGGTGGCCATCAGCGCCACCCGACCCATGCTGCGCATGGTCTTGCGGTTGTAATGCGCCGGCAACTCGAAGGGGGGCACCGTGCTGCCCAGCTGGGTGCTCAGGCCTTCGTAGTCCTGCCACTCTTCCATCACGCGGATGGCCGTGTGCCCCGCGCGCAATCGCTCACGCACTGTTGCCCAGTCATGGCCTAGTGGACTCAAGGCCCCCATGCCCGTGACCACCACGCGCCGCTTGTTTGCTGCACTCATCCGAGCATGCCTCCGTTGACAGAGATGACCTGACGCGTGATGTAGGAGGCTTCTTTCCCCATCAAAAACGCCACCACGCCTGCGACTTCATCCACCGTTCCCATGCGGCGCATGGGAATCAGCGCCAACGCATGCTCCAGCACCTCTTCGCTGACCATTTCGGTATCGATCAGCCCCGGCGCCACGCAGTTGACGGTGATGTCTCGCTTGGCCAGCTCGATGGCCAGCGATTTGGTGGCCGCCACCACACCGGCCTTGGCCGCGCTGTAATTGGCTTGCCCCCGGTTGCCCATCAGCGCCGACACCGAGGCCAGCGTGACGATGCGCCCCGGCTGACGCCGACGCACCATGGGCATGACGATGGGATGCAGCACGTTGTAGAAGGCATCCAGATTGGTGTGCACCACGGCATCCCATTCCTCGCCCGTCATCGCGGGAAAGGCGTTGTCCCGGGCAATACCCGCATTGCACACCACGCCGTAATAAGCACCGTGCTCGGCCATATCGGCCTCCAGCGCCTGGGCGCAGGCAGCGCGGTCCGCCACATCGAACTGCAGTACGCGGGCCTGGCGGCCCAGCGCGCGTATGGCCTCTGCCGTTTGCTGGGCTGGCGCACCAGCGCTGCGGCCATGCACCACGATGTCAAAACCGTCGCGCGCCAAGCGCAGGGCAATGGCGCGGCCAATGCCCCGGCTGGAGCCCGTCACCAGCACGGCGGCTGTTTGGGGGGCCTTATTCATATCGCTCACTCACTCCCTGTTTTTTCTAGCGCGTGAATATATGCGCTTCCGTCCTCCGGCTCGTACACCGAAATACGCGCTTGTGCCAACACGCAATGCTGGCCATCCGGACCGTCCTGCACGATCTCGCAGGCAAACATGCCCAGGCCGTTGTCGCCCACCAGTTCGCTGCGCACCGCAACGCGCAGCACGGCGCCCGGCGCGAAGCGGCTGCAATGGGCCTGGTATTTGCGCGTGCCCAGCAAAAAACCCAGTTTGACGGGCTGCTGCGCCTGCACGGCCTGCCAGCCGGCCCAGGCCGCCACGGTCTGGGCCATGTATTCCAGCCCCACCCAGGCGGGCATGCCGGCGTCCTGCAGAAACAGGCCGTCGCGTGGCACTGTCACCTGGGCCTGGGCGCTTTCGCTGTCGGCCTGCAACAGCCGGTCCAGCAGCAGCATCACGCCGCGGTGGGGTACATAGTTCTCAATCGGTAAAAACACAGTCATATCCATCCCGCCTCAAGCCGAAGCCAACAACAGCGCACAGTTGCTGCCGCCAAAGGCAAAGGAGTTGCTCAACACGGCACGCAGCGGCCTTCCCAGCGCCATACCCGGCTGCACCAGGCGCAACGCGGGCAACAGCGGGTCGGCCACGCCATCCCACCAATGCACGGGCAGCAGGCCTTGGGGGTTGTCCTGCAGCAGCCGCCAGGCCATGGCGGCTTCCAGCGCCCCGGCCGCGGCCAGCGTGTGGCCGGTCAAAGGTTTGGTAGAGCTCACGGCTGTTTCGCGGCCCAGCACCTGAGCTACCGCCAGGCTTTCCATAGCGTCGTTATGCTGCGTGGCCGTGCCATGCAGATTGACATAGTCCACCTGATGGGCTTGCATTCCGGCACGCAGCAGCGCCTGCTGCATGGCCATGGCCGCGCCCTGCCCCATGGGGTCCGGGGCAGACATATGGTGTGCATCCTGGGTTTCACCCCAGCCTGCCAGGCGCACGGCAGCCGCCTCGCGTGTGAGCACAAAAAAGGCCGCGCCCTCGCCCAGGTTGATGCCCCGGCGCTGGGCAGACAGCGGATTGCAACGGGCATCGGACACCGCTTCCAGCGCGCTGAATCCTGCCACCGTGAAGGCGCACAGCGCGTCCACCCCCCCTGCCACCACGGCATCCACCATCCCGGCACGCAGCCAGCGCGCGGCCGAAGCCAGTGCCTTGGCGCCAGACGAGCAGGCCGTGGAAATCGTGTGTGCAGGCCCTTGCAAGCCCAGCTGCTGAGCAAGGAAAGCCGCCACATTGCCCATTTCCTGCACGGCGTAATCAAAGCCCTGGGGAAAGTTTTGCGACCTATGCCATTGCGAGGCAGCCCGCTCGCCTTCTTGCACGCCGGCCGTGCTGGTGCCCACCACCACGGCCACGCGGTGTGCCCCCCAGTGGCCCACGGCCTGGTCTATATCGGTTCGCAGTTTCTGCACCACATGCCAGGCCAGGGCGTTGTTGCGCGAGCGCTGCTGCAGCGGGACGAAGTCCAGCGTCGGCAAGACAATATGGGCGGGCAAACAGCCCAGCGGCAGCGGGCGGCCTGGCGAATAGCGCTCGGTGATCTGCAGGCTCTCTGGCAGTTGTTGCGCCCACAGGCCCGCGCGCAGGCTGGCGGCATCGTCGCCCAGTGCGCTGCAGGCGGCCATAGCCGGAACAAACACGGCGCAGCTCATGGCGCCTCCTGCGCGGCAATGCAAGGCCGCATGCCGCCGGGCGAGGCCACATGCAGCTGCCAGTCCACGGAGGCATAGCGAATATCAAACGCCTGCGTGCCTGCAGCCTGTACCGTGACCCGCTCCTGCCCCTGAAAGATCAGACGCCGCTGCTGTGCCTGCTCCTGCAATGCCCAGTCCTCAGGCAGGGCTTGGGCCACGGCAGACGCCGGCCACAGCGCCAACTGCATATCGCTGAGCACCTGGGCCGGTGGCAGCTGTGCCGGCCACCAGGCCGACAGCTGCGTCTGCAGTTGCTGGCCGTCCCAAACCAGCGTGCCCATGTGCTGGCCCAGATGGAACAGCGCCAAGCGCACGCTGTGCACATCCACCTCTAGCAGGGCATCCAGGGCCTGGGTGGGCTGGCCCGGTGCATGCACCGTCAGCTGCTGTTGCACGGCAACGCTGCAACCCAGCGCTTGCGGTGCCAGCGCCAAAGTCAGCCGCAACGGCGCCGGGTTATGGACCACCTGGGGCACGGCTGGGCCGTTGGCACAGCCCACCACAAAAATGGCGGCCAGGGCGCACGCGGCTTGCCAAGCCATGGACGCTGGCTTCATGCAGGCTCTGCCTGGACCTGTGCCGGCTGGCACAGCTCACGCAGCACACGCAGGCGACGCTGGGGCTCGGCCACATAGGGATTGTTCGCATCCCAGGCATAGCCCGCCAAGATGGACGCAATCATGCGACGAATTTCCGGTGCGTGCGACTCATGGAAGATCACGTCCTGGAAGCCGCCGTCGTACCAGCCCTGCACAAAAGCACGGAAGGTGTTGACCCCGGCCTGCAGCGGCACGGCATAGTCGGCCTGCCAGTCCACGGCGTCGCCCTGCCACAGGCGGGCAATGCATGCGGCCGCCAGGCTGGCGGACTTGAAGGCAATGGTCACGCCGCTGGAGAACACGGGGTCCAGAAACTCGCCGGCATTGCCCAACAGGGCATAGCCATTGCCCCATAGCGAAGTCACGTTGGCCGAATATCCGGTGATGGAGCGGCCAGGGGTATCCCACTGGGCATGGCGCAGCACCTGTGCCAAGCTGGGCGTTTCGGCAATGATGGCGCGCAGACGCTCCACTTCCGTACCCTGGTAGCGCGCGAGAAACTCCGGCGTGGCCACCACGCCTTGCGAGCAGCGGCCATTCGAAAACGGAATCGTCCAGAACCACACATCCTGGTGTTCGGGATGCACCGAGATCAGGATCTTGCTGCGGTCCATGTCTTGGGCCGCTATGCGGTCTTCGATATGGGTGAACAGCGCGCCACGCACCGGAAAGTCCGAGGGACGCTCCAGATCCAGCATGCGCGGCAGAATGCGGGCAAAGCCACTGGCATCCAGCAGAAAGCGGGTTTGCACCACATATTCCTCACCTTCGGGCGAGCGCACGGTCACACGGGGCTGATCTCCCGACACATCCACCGCCACCACGGTGTGGCGGTAGCGGATTCCCGTGCCTGCCTTCTCGGCCGCATCGGCCAGCACCTTGTCGAAATTGGCGCGCTGCACCTGGTAAGTGGTACCCCAGCCGGGCGAGAACTTGTCACGAAAATCAAAGGCCGTGCGCAGCTCCCCCTTGGCAAAGGCCGCGCCGTTCTTGTATTGGAAGCCGGCTTCCACCACATCCTGCAGCATGCCGGCCTGCTCTATGTACTCCATGCTTTGCGGCAGCAGGCTTTCACCGATTGAAAACCGTGGAAAGCTTTCCTTTTCCACAATCAGTACCTGGCGCCCCTGTTTGCGCAGCAGGCCTGCTGCCACCGATCCCGAAGGGCCGGCGCCCATGATCAAAATTTCGGTCTGTTCTATGCGTTGCATTTCCTCACTCCTTTGTGGCTGGGGTTGTACCCGAAGGCCTGCCCTCACCCTCCTCGGCTTTGTTGTTCTTGATCAAGCAATCGCTGCGTCCCTGCCCGGAACAGCGGTGCCAGCATCAGCACCAGGGGCAGGCCCAGCATCAGCGTCACACCAAACGCCCGCAGCGCCGGCGTGCTGGACAGGCCGAGCAGGCCAAAAGACAACCAGGTGCTGCCAGCACCGATCACCACGGCCAGCCAGGCATGCGGATCATCCTCGTGCTCCTGCAGAAAAATCCCATAGTCAATGCCCACGCCCAGCAGCAGCATCAGCGCCAGCACATTGAACAGCTGCCAGGGCTGACCCCATACGGCCATCAGCACCACCACGACCAGGCTGGCCAGCACCGTGGGCAACCAGGCACGCCAAGCCTTGCGGCCGAAGCGCAGCCACAACGCACCCAGCACCAGGCCATGGCCCAGCAGTAGCAACTCGGTCATGGAGATGCGGTAGCGTTGCAGCAGGCCCGAGATTTCAGCAGGCTTGTCCACCCAGCTCACCCCTTCCAGACCTTGCGCAGCGGTTTCCAGCCGCGGCAACGCAACCAAGCCTTGCACGCCGCGCAGCATCAGCATGCTGCGCGTGGCACCATCGCGCTCACCCAGCCACAGCGGCCTAGCCGCTGCAGCAATGGGCTGGTTCAGCCAGTCCTGAATAGTGAGTGCCGGGCCGGCCGCCGCCTGGGGCACCGCAAAGGCTTCGCCCAATTGCTGGTTGATGCCTTGCAGCACATCGGCCTGTACCCTGCGCACCAGCGCTGCATCCTGAGCCTGCAGCCTTGCCGAAGGCACCCAGTCCGAAACAGCGGCATAGCCTGCCAGCTGGTGCTGTTGCACTAACGCATCCAGCCGCTGCTTGAGGGCTTCTTCCCGCTGCAACACTTGCTCGGCATCGTGCCCCTGGATCAGGTAAAACTGCGCCGGGCTGGGCAAGCCCAACATTTCGCTAACCCGGCGCTGCTGGGCCACCAAAGCGGGATCGCCGTTTTGCAGCTGGCGCACATCGTCCTGGATGCGCACGCCACCGCCCAGCCACAGGCCGGCCAGCATCAGCGCGCACAGCGCAACCGAGCCTCGGGCCGCATGGCGCCAGCGCGGCCAGGCATTGAGCGTCTGCCCTATGCGCCAGGCCAGCCGGCTTTGCGGCACGGCGTTACGATCCAGCCAGGGGAACCAGCACACCACCGTGACCATGGCGGCCGCCAGGCCCACCACGGAAAACAGGGCCATCTGCCGCAGGCCGGGAAAGGCCGCGGCCCCCAGCGCCATATAGGCGATCACGCTGGTGCCCAGGGCCAGCCACAGCGCGGGCTGCAGCGCCCGCATCAAGGCATGGGGTGTGCGCTGCGGCTCGCCCTGGCGAGCTGCGAAATAGTGAATGCCATAGTCCTCGGCCACGCCCACCAGGCTGGCACCGAACACCAGGGTCAGCAAATGCACCTTGTCAAAAAACAAGGCCGTCACCGACAGAGCTACGGCCGTGCCCACCAGCAGCGACAACGCCACCAGTGCCACCGGCCGCAGCGAACGAAAGGCCAGCCAGGCCAGCAGCAGCACTCCCGCCAGCGAACCCCAGCCTATGGTGTTGATCTCGCCATGGGCTTGCGTGGCGGCGGCTTCGGCATGCAAGGGCACGCCAGCTACCAGCAATTGGGCATCGGGCCATTGCTGGCGCACCTGAGCCAGGGCTTCTTGCAGCGCTTCCTGCAACACCGGCTCGCCCGACAGCCTGAAGGCCGAGCCGGGCAGGCCGTACTGCAGCAACACCCATTGCCTGCCCTCGGCCGCCACCCACAGCTCGCCATCGCGCGGGCGCGCCTGGCTTTGCGCGGCGCGGGCCGCCCACCACTGGGTCCACAGCCCCAAGGGATCGCTGATCCAGTCCGTCAGCCGGGCCTGCATACCGGGTTGGTAAAGGTCCTGCAAGGCTTGCTGCACCAGGGCCTCGCGTGGCTGCTGCAGGCGTGCACGCTGCTGCGGAGTGAGTAAGCCTTGGCGCCAGGGCTGGTAGAAATCCAGTGCGGCCTGCATGGCCGTCTGCCGTGCCAGCGGCTCCTCACGCAAAAGCGCTTGCTGTGCGACCAGGCTGGCGCGAAAGCGCTGCGCTGCCTGCAGGCTGTCGGACCACCGCGCCGTACCCAAGAGCACCACCACCTGGCGCGACAGCTGTTCGGACAGCTGCTGCGTGGCCTGCGCCACATCCGGCGCCTGCTCGTTCAGCGGCAACAGGGCCAGCACATCGGTGTCTATGCGCTTGTCCTGCCAGAAGCGCCACTGGTGGCCGGCCACGGCCAATGCCAGCAGCAGCCAGAGCAGCGCGGCCGCGCGCCACAGCCGGCCCGGGCCTGGCGCAGTAGCAGAATGCGAGGAACTCATCTAGGCGACTTACTCAAAAAGCGAAGCATCTTGCGCGCGCAGTGCTTGCTCCGCAGCGGGATTCTTAATGGAAATCAGACTGCGATCACCGCGTGCTTCCTGCAACTGCACTTCCTGTACAAACTGCTGACCGCTCAAGTCCACCGCCTGTAGCCACTGGGCCAGCATGGCGTCGCGCGGCACCAGATGCAGCTTCCAGCTGGAGCCCTGTACCTGGCCGCTGACTTCGAAATACTGACCCAGCTGCGCCAGGTCAGCAGCCATCACAGCAAACAGCATGGCGTTGATGGTGCGCAGCACGGGCTCGTCCTGGGCCTTCATCTGCATGGCCACGCTGCCATCAGCCCCGCGCGACATCAGGCTGTCGGGCTTGACGATCAGGGTAGAGGCAAAGGGCTGGCGCACCTGCCAGGCAATGCCTTTGCCACGCGCCACCACAAAATCGCCCGAGGATTGCAGCGGCTGCTTGAAACCCTGCACCGTCTTGCGCTGGATGAACTGGCCACGCACCACGGGCGCATCCTGCACCCGCTGGCGCACCTGGGCCAGCAAGGCCAGGGTGGCATCGACCTTGGGCCCTTCGGTTTTTGCAGCCGCTTGGGCTGTATTGGCGGGCACTACAAGGCTAAAAGCCATATAGGCCGCCATGGCGGAACCGCGCAGCCATGGACCTAGATCTTGGCGTAGAGATTGGCATGTCATGGCTGCACTCCCAGTCGCTCCCACAGCACCGGCGGGCAGACAAAGCACATTTCACGCGTGGCCATGTCCACAGCCACCTGAATGGTGTGGGCCGTATTCACCTTCTGCCCCGTGGCCGCATCGCGGATCTCATAGTCGATACGCAAACGGTTTTCCCATTCGACGATGGAGGCCCTGATGCGCAGCTTCTGGCCAAACACGGCCGGGCGCACGTATTTGAGGCGCATGTCCACCACCGGCCAGCCATAGCCTGAATCGCGCATGCGCGGGTAGTCGTAGTCAAACTGGGCCAGCAGCGCGCTGCGGGCCAGTTCCAGATAGCGCACATAGTGGCCGTGGTAGACGATTTCCATCACATCGATGTCATAGAACGCCGGTGTGACTTCGATCTCGCAGCTCAGGCGCGCGCGCGCCGCCAGTTCTTTTTCAGTGGGCATACAAGCTCCAGGCACGATCGCGGATGGCGACCAGCAAACGCTGCAGATCGCTGTCCAGCGCACGGTCTTCTTCCACTAGGAGCACGCGCGCGGCCAGGTCATCGACCCAGGCACGCAGGGCATCGCCCACGGGCACATCGGGCTGCACGCGCTGACGCAGCACCACGGCCTGGCGCGCGGCAATCAAGAGTGCGGCCACCACCTGCTCTGTCAGCTCCAGCACGCGCAGCGCATCGCGCGCAGCAATCGTGCCCATGCTGACCTTGTCCTGGTTATGGCATTCGGTGGAACGCGAGAACACCGAAGCCGGCATGGTGAGCTTGAGCGCTTCCGCCGTCCAGGCCGAGGCGCTGATCTGTACCGCCTTCAAACCATGGTTGATGGCGCGGCGTTCGCCCTGGGCTGCCGACAGATTGGACGGCAGGCCCTGGCTGTAGCGGGTATCCACCAACTGGGCCAGCTGGCGATCCAGCAGATCGGCCACATTGGCCACGGCGTTCTTCAGCCCGTCCATGGCAAAAGCGATATGGCCGCCATAGAAATGCCCGCCATGCAGCACCCGCTCCTGCTCGGGGTCGATCAATGGGTTGTCGTTGGCGGAGTTCAGCTCGCCCTCGACAAGCTGGCGCAAAAAAGGTAGCGCGTCTTCCAGCACGCCAATCACATGTGGGGCGCAGCGCAGCGAATAGCGATCCTGCAGGCGATGGGAATTGCGCAGTGGTGCTTCGGCCACCAGATCGGAGCGAATGCGTGTGGCCACTCGCTGCTGGCCCGGGTGGGGCTTGGCGGCAAACAGGGTCTCATCAAAATGGTGTGCATTGCCCGCGATGCCCACTACATTGGCTGCCGTGATGCGACAGGCCAGTTCGCCCACATACTGTGCACGCTGCCAGGCCAGACAGGCCAGTGCCGTCATCACGGCCGTGCCATTCATCAGTGCCAGGCCTTCCTTCGGGCGCAACTTGAGCGGAGTGGCACCAGTCCGGCGCAACGCCTCGGCAGCAGACATCTGCTCATTTTTGTAGAGCACGTCTCGTTCACCGCACAGTACGGCAGCCACATAGGACAAGGGAGTCAGATCGCCGCTGGCCCCCACCGAGCCCTCGGCCGGGATCCGCGGCAGGATGTCATGTTGCAGCAGATGCTCGAGCTGCTGCAACAGCGCCCAGCTCACGCCCGACATGCCTTGCGCCAGCGATGCCAAGCGGCAGGCGAGCACGGCACGTGTTTCCACCGGTGTCAGATAGCGCCCTGCGCCGCAGCCGTGGTAGGCATACAGGTGGTGGGGCAGCTCGGGCACCAACGCGGGCGGAATTTCCACCGTGCACGAATCGCCATAACCAGTGGTCACACCATAGACCACGCCATCTTCGGCCAGCAGGCGGTCCAGGAAATCAGCCCCTTTCTGGATTCGAGCACGAAACCCCGGCTGCGACGACAGCGCAGCTTGCGCCTGTTGGTAGGCGATGGCAGTGATCTGCTCGATCTGCAAGGGCGTGCCATCAAAAAAGATGAGCACAGGGCGAACATTCTGGGTCATATGGGGTACTCGAGACAAACAGGTCAAGGAGTGGGTGGGGAAGCCGTGACGGCCGACGCACCCTGCTCCCAGAACGGGAAGAAGTTGAACCAGTCATAGGGCGCCTTGCACAACAAACATTCCAGTTGCATCGCATACTGCTGGGTGTAGTGGGCTAGGGCCTCGTTGCGCCGCGCACGTGGCAGTTCGACCTGGGTGGCAATGAGCACAAACTTCACGGCATAGCCCGGACCGTCGTGCACGCAACCCATGAAGTACAGCGGGCACTTGAGCAGCGCGGCCAGCACATACGGTCCACAGGGGAAATGAGCTTTATGGCCCAGGAACTGGGCTTGCGTGGTCTTGCTGTCATGCACTGGCACACGGTCACCGGCGATGGCGATGAATTCGCCGCGGGCCACTCGCTCGGCAAGTAGCATGGCCGTTGCTGCGCTGAAGTCGGACACTTGCAGCAGACAAACGCCGCTGTCGGGCGCCAGGCGCTGCAGCAGGCAGTTGAATTGCTCGGCATGCCGCGTATGCACCAGGATATTCAGTCGCAAATTGGGGCGTTGCTTGGCGAGCGCCTGACACAGCTCTATACAGCCGATGTGTGCGGTGACAATGATGGCCCCCTGCCCGCGCTCCAGCAGGTCTACTAAAGGCTGCTGACCTTCAAGACGCACACGTTCCGCACCGTAGCTGCCCGTCAACGCCAGCAATTTGTCCAGAATCACCTGGGCAAACATGCGGAAGTGCTTCTGGCTCTGCCGCCAACCCGGCATGCGTGGCCACAGTCCATGAGCCTGTTGCATACGCTGCAAGTATTGCAGCGAGGCATGGCGTGCCAAGGGGCGCGACAACCAGTAATAGAGCACCACCGGATACAGGCATAGCAGGAACGGCCAGCGCCCCAATATGCGATACAAGTGATACAGCAGCCACATGCCGGCCACAAAGGTGCTTTCGCCGATCTGCGCCCAATGGGTGGTTGCGTTCTTGCCGGGCGATGGAGTCTCCCGCCCGCTGCGAGAGCGTGCTGCACTCATGCCGCGCGCCTTCCGATCAGCTTGCGCACCAACAGCCACGGGCTGCGCAGCAGCATGCCGCCAAACAGGCGGGCATGCATGCCCGAGATCAGCAGGTTGTCGCGCCAGACCTGGAAATGCGACAAGCCATCTTGCGGATAGGTCACTGCGGTGGACTGGGTCACAAAGCGCAGGCCACGCCAGTGCATGCGCACCAGCACCTCGATATCAAACTCCATGCGCCTGCCGATGGTAGCGCTGTCCAGCACGGCCACGGTAGCGGGCAAGGGGTAGACACGGTAACCGCACATGGCGTCGCGTATGTCCAGCGACAAGGTATTGATCCACACCCACACATGGGTGAGATAGCGCCCATACAAGCGTCCCTTGGGCACGCTGGCGTCATACACCGGCGCACCGCACACCATGGCCTGCGGGTGCTGGCGGGCCTGATCCACAAAGGCCGGGATATCGGCCACGGCATGCTGGCCGTCCGCATCGATCTGCAGTGCATGGCTATAGCCCTGGGCCAGGGCCTGGCGCAGGCCGGCCATCACGGCCCCACCCTTGCCCAGGTTCTGGGCCAGGCGCAGCAGCTGTACCTGGGGCTGATGACGGGCTGCCAGCGCCTCCAGCACGGCGGCGCAGCGCGGCTCGGAGCCGTCATCGACCAGCAGGCAAGGCAGGCCTGACTGCAGCACCCCCTCCACCATAGGGCCTATGGTGGAGGGGTGGTTGTAGACGGGGATCACGGCAATGGGGAGAAAGCCCTGCATCAGGCCCCCCACTGCAGCAAGCGGCCGCTGGCATGGGCACCACGCGCCGAGCTGAGGCTGAACTGCAGACAACCGCTGTCGGCCTGCCAGCACAGCTGCAGCTCCACGGTATCGCCCGGCAAAATAGGCTGCTGAAACTTGAGCAGCTGGGCATCGGCAAAACCACAGGCCAGGCCAAAGGCCTGCTGCCCCAAGCTGGCCGCCCAGTGCAGCTGGGCCACGCCGGGCACCAGGGCCGCGTCGGGGAAATGCCCTTCCAGCACACGCAGCTGTGGTTGCACCTGCAACCGGGCCTTGGCCTGATTTTCCGAGCGCTCCAGCCAATGCGGTACAGGCAGCACCGGGTTGAACAAGGCCTGCAGGCTTTGCTGCGTGGTCTTGCCCTGGCTGTTCATGGGCAGGCGCGCCACATAGCGCCAACTGCGTGGCAAAGCCACGCGTTCCACCACATCTTCCAGCAACTGACGCAAGGCCAGACCCATGGCCCGGCGGCCTTGCTGCTGCAGAGCCTGCCAGCCGGCTTCGGTCAGTTCCACCACCATGCCCACACGGGCCATGACAGCGCCGCCTTCCGCCGCCTGCTCCAAGACCACGGCCTTGGCCTGCTGCACCCAGGCATGGGCTTGCAAGACCTGCTCCATGCCAGTTAGCGACACGCGTTTTTCCGCAATCTTCACCACCCGGTCGACCCGGCCCTGCAAGACAAAGCTGCAGCCATCGGTGCTGGGCTGGACACGGTCGGCGGTTTCCCACCAGGCTTGCGGATCGGGCAGATGGGCCGAACATACGACAAGGCAGCCGTCATCCGCCACGCGCAGCGCCACGCCAGGCAGGCTTTGCCAGACATCGCCCTGCTCGGCACGGCGCCGCCAGGCAATGCCGCCGGTTTCCGAGCTGCCAAACACCTCGGTGGGCGAATGGCCCAGTAATTGCAGTCCATGCTCCGAAGCTTGGGCCGCCAGCGGCCCGCCCGAGGAAAACACGCCGCGCAAACATGCGCGGGCCGGCGCCCAGTCCAACTGGGTCGGCAAGCGTCCCAGCATGGCCGGGCTGGACACCAGCACGCTGGGCAGGGCTGTCTGCAGCTGCTGCAGCAGCTCCTCCGGATAGCGCGCAAACTGCGTGCCCAGCAGACGCCCTGCCGACAACGGCCACAGAATGCGAAACAGCAGGCCGTAGATATGGTGGTGGGACACGGTGGCCAGCACCTGCATGTCTGGCGCGTTCAGGTCCGCACCAAAAACGGCTTGCAGCGCATGGACTTCGGCGTCCATCTGCGTGAGCTTTTTTTCAATGCGCTCCGGCATGCCCGTAGAACCCGAGGTAAACAGCACCAGCCTCGCCTGCGCCATATCCAGTGGCTGCAGCACCACGGCATCCACAGCGGCTGCGTCTGGGCAAGCGTCTATGGCTCCGGGCAGTTGCCCCGCACAAGCCGCCACCTGCGGCAACAGATGCGCCAGGGTCTGGGCCTGGGTGTCGCTGGCCAGCACCGGGGTCTTGCCCGCATGCCATGCACCCCACAGGGCAGCGGCAAATTCCAGCGGGTCTTCCATGTACAAGGCCACGTCACGGCCCGGCAGCGGCTGCAAAGCAGCACACCAGGCTTTTACCGCGTGTACCCATTGTTCATGCGTGAACATGCCGGCTGCCGGCCGGGCCACGGCATGTGTGGCCGTCCGGGCCTGCGGCAAGGCCACCTGGGCCAAGGTCAACGCTTGATTTGCCAGGCCTTGATTCACTGGGCTTTCATCCTCTGTTCTGTTTCTATGCCTGCGCGATGGCGGGCTTGCACCCGTCGGCGCACCAGCCACTCCCCTGCCATCAGCAGCCCCATGGCCACATAGGCCAGCAAACCGTTGTACAGCGCCCAAGCGGCATTGCTGCTGTAGAGCGCCGTATAGGCCGCTACCGTGCCATTGAGCACAAAAAAGCCACACCACAGCGCCGTGACGCGGGCGGTATAAGCCACGGCCGCTGCCGGCAAATCCGGCTGCTGCAGCCTTGCCACGCGTTCGACCACGGAAGGTGGACGCCGCAGACTCCAGCCGAACACTGCCAGCAGCACGGCATTCACCAGCACCGGATAGAGCTTGACGGCCCGGGCATCGCCCTGCCACCACGACGCCAGCGCCAGCATGGCGGCACCTGCGGCCACCAGCACCCAAAAGCCCTGACGGCTGCTCCATGCTCGCGCCAGGGCCAGCAGCACCAGCGCAGCGGCCAACCAGTGGGCCGGCACATGACCTAGCGCGGCATACACACCCAGGGGGTAAAGCAGCGTCAGCACCAGCAAGGCCCAGGTAGCGCCTTTGCGCATGATGAGGGGCTCCTTCAGTGGACGGCGAGGTCTTCGCTGACGAGTCGCTGCAAGGCGTCCACCACATCTTGTATGGTGCGTACCGACTTGAACGCCTCGGCATTCAGACGCTTGCCCACCAGGGGCTTGAGCTGCACGATCAGGTCCACGGCATCGATGCTGTCGATATCCAGATCTTCATAAAGACGGGCTTCGGATGTGATGCGCGCGGCGTCGATATCAAAAGTGTCCTGCAGGATCTGGACGATGCGTTCGTAAATGGCGGCTTGGTTCATGAAGGGCTCCAGGATCAGGACTCAGTGCGTACGGTGGCTACAAAGGCGGCCAAGGCCTGAACGCTGCGGAAATGCTGGCGAGTCTGTTCCGAGTCGGCCGACATGCTCACGCCGTAGCGCTTTTGCAGCGCCAGGCCCAGCTCCAGCGCATCAATGGAGTCCAGGCCCAGGCCGTCGACAAACAGCGGCGCGGCGGCATCTATATCCTGCGTAGTGATGTCTTCCAGCGCCAGACTGGAGATGATGAGTTCCTTGATTTCTTGCTCAAGCTGAAGCACTAGAAGTTTCCCCGAAAAGTTGTTCTGATAAATGTTCCATGACCTGGCGCGCGGCCAGCGCTTCGCTGGTCGCTGCCTGGCAGAAAGGTTCGATGGCGATGTCATCCCGCACTTCGATGCGAAAGTGAGGTTTACGCACGGGCACCTGCCACCAAGACATGCCCTTGGTCAGCAGAGGCGCGCTGCAATGGATATGGACCGGCGTGATGGATACACGGCCTTTCACCGCCACATGGGCCGCGCCACGCTGCAAGCGCACAGGGCCGCTCAAGGGCGTGCGCGTACCTTCGGGAAAGACGATCAGGTTGTGACCTGCCCGCAGCGAGCGCAGACAGTCGTGCAGCAGGTCGGCACCGCCGCTGTTGGTGATAAAGCCCGCCGCCGCGATAGGGCCACGTGTAAAAGGATTGCGGGCCAGCGCCGCCTTGACGATGCAGTCCGCCGAGCGCACAAAAGCCATCAAAAACACCACATCAATCAAGGTGGGGTGGTTGGCCAGAATCAATAGACCGCGGCGCTGCAGACGCTCCAGACCGCGCACATCGTAGGAAAGCACGCCCAGACCTTGCATCAGCGCCACAAAGCCGCGAAAGCTGTAGTGAATCGCATGCTGCGCCAGCCATTGACGCCGCTGCAGATGGCGCACGACCAGCCACAGCAGCGGGTATACCCCGCAGCGCACCACCAGGCCGCCCAGGCCAAAAACGGCAAAGCACAGCCCGGTGGCCAGCACACGCCAGCCACGATTCAGCCTTTCAATCATGGCAGCGCTCCCACAGCCATTGGCCTGTTCCGGCCTGCGCCCGAGCGTCTCGGGCCTGCGGGCTGTACAGCCTCGTCTGCTGGTCCTGCAATAAAAATTGCAACACCTCCAGCCCATGGGGCAAGTGCGGCACAGACTTGGGAGCGCAAGTTTCGCAGGCAGCCTCAGGCAAGGCCTGAAGCGTGAAACCGGATTCCCCGGGCTGAGCCAGCGCCAGCAAGACAGCCCAGGCAAAAGGCAGGGCAGGCTCGTCGTGAAAACATTCGTAGGGTGCAGGCAGTGGTGCGTCGTAGCACACCACCATGACCTCAGCAGCGCCGTCGTGCAGCAGGCCCAAGGCCTCCATCACGCCAGCTTCGGGTGCGGCATGCATGGATGCAACGCATACTGCATTGGCGCGCATGCCACGCAAGATGGAGTGCTGCGCCCCTATGCCGTTGTGCACCGACAAACCAAATGCCGTGGGAGACAGCGGTTCTCCCGCCACCGAGTCCCGCAACAGGGCTAGGGATTTTTCTGCGTCGCCATAGCGCGAAGCCCAGACTATGGGCAGGTCCGCCTGTGCCAGCACCGCATCGGCCACGGAAACTGCCCACCTGGCCTGCGTTCCCAGCCGGCGCCGCGCCATGGCGGGAATATGCGACAAATCCAGCGCCACCTCGCCACATGGCTGCACAGGCTGCTTAGCCCATTGCTGCCAGCTCGCTGATGTCTGCAGTCCAGGCGCCAGCGCCGACCATGCCCTCAGAGCCCAAACAAGGCGCACTCAATTCCCTCAATGATTGTTTATATTGAAAATATCACCGCATAGCGAATGCGCTATGCGTTCACCACTCTCAAAAGAGGCGCTATTATACATATTGATACAACATACCAACAGCGGCATGAGGCACTGCACGACAGATACCGTTCACCCTTGAAAAACTTTCCTATTTTCAAGAACCCTTATCGCAGCATGATTTTCCGCGACACCCGTCTCCCTATTTGAGGGAGATAGCTTCAACAGAATTTCCGCTAAACGCAATACAGCTGTCGCCAGGGCCATCAAACTGCCTGCAGCTACCAAGACATCAAGCCGAATCACCCATACCACCTCCAGCAGCCCAAGACTAAGCAAGCACTGCCTCGTGCCACTCCAGCAGAGTCTTTCTCAATAACAGGCATTCGAAATTGCATGAGTTCGGGTAAGTTAGGCTGCCTGCTTCAACTCGCCCCTAGGCAAGAACCCAAGAACAATTCCAACGGCACTGAAATTGATCGTCCAGATATCGCGCATCTCTAAAACATTCCCATGAGATATTTGCAAATATTCTCAATATGATTTTTCAAAAACTTTAGCCAAAAACTATGATTCAAAGCATTTCTTGGCCAGCTTCTGAAAGCCACCAGAGCAGCTAACGCCACCGATCCACGAAGCATGCGCAAATGATTGCAGCTACCAGTTTCAACAACGCTTCGTAGATATCCAACCACCTTTCAAAGCGGATGTGCAGCTTGCCAAAGCCTGCAAACCATTCATGTGCTCTCTCGACTACTCAGCAATGCTTGCCTAGATGTCGGGTCCCGGATGATTGGCTGCTTAAAAACAAGCGCCCCTTGCTCTTAGGCCGAGAGGTGCTCCTAGCGGTTCTGGCAACATGGCAAACCTCTACCAAGGAGCTGCCATGCTGATTGCTCTGCACAAGAACGCGACCACTACGCCTGCCACCCGCTTGGCATTGCAGCAAGCCAGCGGCACCGACCGGGAGTTAGCCCAGCAATACGGCA
>JAFAIY010000011.1 GCA_019236485.1 Comamonas sp.
ACCGGTCTGGAACTCCTGCGTGGAGTTCTACCGCATCGAGCGCGCCGGCCAGCTGGTCGGCCAGTTCTATCTGGATCCCCAGGCCCGCAAGGGCAAGCGCGGCGGCGCCTGGATGGACGACGTGCGCACCCGCTGGCTGCGCCCCGATAACCAGCAGCTGCAGACGCCCGTGGCCCACCTGGTCTGCAATTTCGCGGCCGGCGTGGACGGCAAGCCCGCTCTGCTGACCCACGACGATGTGATAACCCTGTTCCACGAGACCGGCCACGGCCTGCACCATATGCTGACCCAGGTCAACGAGCGCGATGTCTCGGGCATCGCGGGCGTTGAATGGGATGCGGTGGAGCTGCCAAGCCAGTTCATGGAAAACTTCTGCTGGGAATGGGATGTTCTCAAGCACATGACGGCCCATGTGGACACGGGCGAGGCCTTGCCGCGCGCGCTCTACGACAAGATGATCGCCGCCAAGAACTTCCAGTCCGGCATGCAGACCCTGCGCCAGATCGAGTTCGCGTTGTTCGACATGCTGCTGCATACCGAACACGACCCCGCGGCCGACTTCATGGCCCTGCTCAACCAGGTGCGCTCCGAAGTGGCGGTCCTGCCCTCTCCGGCCTACAACCGCATGGCCAATACCTTCAGCCATATCTTTGCGGGCGGCTATGCGGCCGGCTACTACAGCTACAAATGGGCCGAGGTGCTGAGCGCCGACGCCTATGCGGCTTTCGAGGAAACCGTGCTGCCCGACGGCTCGCCCAATCCCGAGACCGGCCGCAAATACCGCCAGTCCATTCTGGAAGCCGGCGGCAGCCGCCCCGCCATGGAGTCCTTCAAAGCCTTCCGCGGCCGCGAGCCGCAGATCGACGCTTTGCTGCGCCATCAGGGCATGAGCCAGGCAGCCTGAGCCTCGCACCAGCCAAGCCAACGCCCCGCCAGTCGGGGCGTTTCTCATGGTCGGCCGCTGCCGCTCATCAAGACTGCTGCTTCATTGGCCAAAACAATGCCCGCGGCGCGCCAGCCACGTTATGCTCAGCCATCCTCGATGGACTTCCATTCAGCCGCTCCGATGCATCGTGATCTCTCTATCCTGACCTCATCCCTGCCACGCCGCGCCGCTGCGGCGCTCGGCCTTGTGCTCCTGGGCCTGGGTGCCGGCACTGGCGCTCAAGCCCAGACCGTCTATCGCGTCGTGGGCGCCGATGGCAAAGTCACGTTCACCGACCGGCCCGCGAACCACGCCGCTCAGGCCGCTGCCGATACCTCAGGCGGCGCCGCGGCCGCCGGCAGCAGCGCCAATGCCCAGCTGCCCTACGAGCTGCGCCAGATCGCCAACCGCTATCCCGTAATCCTGTATTCGGCCAAGGACTGCCAACCCTGCGAAGAGGCCCGCAGCTATCTGCGCGGGCGCGGCATTCCGTTCGGCGAGCGCACCGTGGAGAGCAATGCCGATATTGCCGCGCTCAAGAAGCTCAGCGGACAGGACAGCCTGCCTTTTGCGACGGTGGGCAATCAGCACCTCAAGGGCTTTGGCGAAGACAGCTGGAACCAGTACCTGAATGCCGCGGGCTACCCCGCCCGCTCCCAGTTGCCGGCCGGCTACCGCGCTCCAGCGCCCCGGCCGCTGACCACCGCCGCGCCTGCCGCCCCCGCGGAGCAGGCCAAGGCCGTGGAACGCCAGCCCGCCCCGGCCGCAGGCCCCTTGCCCCCCGGCACGCCGACCCCGAACAACCCCGCCGGACTGCGCTTTTAGGCCCCCTGGGGCGTAGCCGGTCTAGAGCCGATATCGCTCAAACCCTGGTGGATAAAGCGCAAAGCGCTACGACAAGCATAGAAAAAGCCGCCAGCAGTGCGCATGGCGGCTTTTTCTTGTGAGTGCAGGCGGATCAGTATTCCAGCGTCTGCACACCCTGGCTGGTGCCCAGCAGGCAGACCGCGGCCTTCTGGTGCGCGAACACGCCCACGGTGACCACGCCGGGCCACTGGTTGACCGCGGACTCAAACGCCAGCGGCTCGGCAATCTTGAGGCCGCGCACATCCAGAATCTGCTGGCCGTTGTCGGTCACCAGAGGGGCGCCATCCTTCATGCGGATCTGGGCCGTGATGCCGGCGCCCATGGACTCGAAGCGGCGTGCGATCTGCGCGGCGGCCATGGGAATCACTTCCACGGGCAGCGGAAAGTCGCCCAGCACCTCGACGCGCTTGGATTCGTCGGCAATGCAGACAAAGCGGTCGGCCAGGGCCGCCACGATCTTCTCGCGGGTCAGAGCCGCGCCGCCGCCCTTGACCATATAGCCCTTGCCGTCGATCTCGTCGGCACCGTCGATGTACACGGCCAGGCGGCTCACCTCGTTGGCGTCGAAGACCTTGATGCCCAGGGCCTTGAGACGCTCGGTGCTGGCCACGGAGCTCGAAACCGCGCCGGGAATCTGATCCTTGATGGTAGCCAGCGCATCGATGAACTTGTTGACCGTGGAGCCCGTGCCCACGCCCACAATCTCGCCGGCTACCACATATTTCAGCGCGGCTTGTCCGACCAAAGTTTTCAGTTCATCTTGAGAGAGAGGTGCAGCAGGTGTCGTCATGAGGGAAAATCCAGGTAATCCTGCGATTATCCCCATGTCTCTTATCCCTTACTCACTGACCCGTCCTATTCTTTTCGGCATGGACCCCGAAGCCGCCCACGACTTCACCATGAACTTCATGGCCAAGGGTCAGAACACCTTGCTGCAGAAAGCCTGGGAGCGCCCCCTGGTCAGCGACCCCATCGAGCTCGCAGGACTCAAGTTCCCCAATCGCGTGGGCATGGCCGCGGGCCTGGACAAGAACGCTCGCTGCATCGATGCGCTGGCAGCCATGGGCTTCGGCTTTGTGGAAGTGGGCACGGTCACGCCGCGTCCCCAGCCCGGCAATCCCAAGCCGCGCATGTTCCGCATCCCCGAAAAGAATGCGTTGATCAACCGCCTGGGCTTCAACAACGAGGGCCTGGACGCCTTCCTGGCCAATGTGCGCCGCTCGCAGGTCCGCGCCAAGGGTGCGCCCATGCTGCTGGGCCTGAACATAGGCAAGAACGCCACCACCCCCATAGAGGAAGCCACCAGCGACTATCTGAAGGCGCTTGACGGGGTCTATCCCCATGCCGACTATGTGACGGTCAACATCAGCTCGCCCAACACCAAGAATCTGCGCGCGCTGCAAAGCGATGAGGCGCTCGATGCGCTGCTGGGCGCGATCGCCAACCGCCGCGAGCAGCTGGCAAGCCAGCACGGCAAGCGCACGCCGGTGTTCGTGAAGATCGCTCCCGACCTCGACGAAGAGCAGGTCGGCGTGATCGCCGCCACGCTGGAGCGCCACGGCATGGACGGCGTGATCGCCACCAACACCACCATCAGCCGCGAAGCCGTCAAGGGCCTGCAGCATGCCGAGGAAACCGGCGGTCTGTCCGGCGCCCCTGTGCTGGAGGCCAGCAACCAGATCATCCGCCAGCTGCGCTCGGCGCTCGGCAGCCGCTTCCCCATCATAGGCGTGGGCGGCATCCTGAGCGGCGCCGACGCCGTCAGCAAGATCCGCGCCGGCGCCGACGTGGTGCAGATCTACAGCGGCCTCATCTATCGCGGCCCCGATCTGGTCACCGAGGCAGCACAGGCCATCGCCCATATGCATTGAGACCGCTCGCCCATGAAAAACAGCCCGTGCAGGCCCAAGGCCTCACGGGCTGTTTTGATTCTGGGGCAGCCGGCTAGCGGGCCCGCCTTTGCTGCAGCTTCACGATCCAGGGCCAGGCAATGCCGGCCCAGCGCAACAGCTTGCGTGGCCCGATGGCCATGAGTGCGGCGCCAGCCACGGCCGTGGCCACGGGATGCAGGCGCACGAACGCCGTGGCACGCTCGGCCAAGGGCGCATCGGCAGACACGCGCTGGGCGCCTGGCGTCTCGCGCAGCGTACGTGACTGCGCGCGCGCCGCAGCACGTGCATGCAGACGCGCGCGCTGCTTGGCAATACGCTTGAGCACCTGCTGCTGCGCAGGCGTGGCCTGCTCCCACAGGCCGGTATCGAGAGCCGTGGGCTTCTTGGCCGCTTCTGCGGCCGAAAGCGGAGGAGTCGGTACAGCATCGGTCATGCTAGAGCTTCTCCTTCCAGGCTTTCCAGTCGGTCTTGAGTTCGTTGCGCGTCAGCTTGAACGGATGGGACAGCTGCCTGACGGCGACCAGCAGCCGCCACAGGGCCAGAGCCCAGAGCAACAGCCAGCCGCCGGCCAGGGCCCAGGCCACGGTGTTGCGGTAGGCGCTGTCCCAGAACTGCACGATAAGTGCAATCGACAGCACCATCAGCACCACCGCCGTCAGCCCGCCCAGAGCAATGAACAGCACGGCCAGCGTCTGCAGGCTGCGCTTGTGCTCCTGCCATTCCAGCTGCGCCAGATCGGCGCGGTCCTCCACGGCAATCGCGGCCTCGTTCAAGCCCGCGCGCCAGCGCACCAGCAGAGCATCAAGACCCAAAAGGGAAATCCAGTTCACAGGCAGGGATCCTGAGAAGACCGACCCGATCAGCGACGGCCCAGCATGAAGCCCAGCAAAGCGCCCACGGCCAGTGCGGCGCCAGCGACGCGCCAGGGTTCGTCATGCGCATAGCGGTCGGCCACGTCGGCCGCTTCGCGGGCCTGGCGGGCCGCATCCTGAGCCGCGCGCACCGCGGATTCGCGCACATTGGCCATGCCGTCATCGATGCGCTGGCGCAGGACGCCGATTTCGGGCAGCTTGTCCAGCTCGCGGGCAGACAGCAGGCCGCGCAGATCGCTGACCAGCTTTTCCAGATCTTCCTGGGCGTTGGAGACGGTATCGGAAATAGAACGGGACATATCTGACCTTTCTTGATAAGGATTCGAATATCGGACGCATGTGCGCCGGCGACCGCAGCGCTGCAGGCGCGCCGCATGCGACCATCTTACAGAAAAGCGCAGGGGTTTCGGCCTGCCGCGCCACTGCACCGCTGTCGGACAGC
>JAFAIY010000096.1 GCA_019236485.1 Comamonas sp.
GCACAAATTGCCCTGTGCTGCGGTTGAACACCGTGGACGGCGTGTTGTAGGCCTTACCGCTGTTCGGTTCGATCTGCTGCCCGCCGGGCACGACCAGAAAGGGATCGGCTTGCGTCGTCTTTCCCTCAATGTCGTGCATGTATTGCACCAGGCTCCGGCGCTTTGTCGGGTCTTGCTCAGTGGCCACCTGGTTGCGCGCAGCTTCCACGAGCTTGTTGGTCCTGTTTGTATAGCCCGCCGCCTCGCCAGCCTGGTTGATCTTCTGTTGGTCCAGCATGGCCGAAACCAGAGATCGCCGATCAGCACCAGCCTGCTGCATGCCTTCACGCTGTAGCCCGGCGTTCTCGCGCATCGCTGCCTGGGCCATTGCTGGCTGGGCTTGCTGCAGTGCGGCGTCGGTGGCCAGCGCCTGCCGATAGGCCGTGGCATCTGGGCTCATATCTGCGCTACGGCCAGCCCATTGCCGCGAATTGGTGATGCTGCTGGCAGCTGTCTCCAAGTTCTTCAGGTTCTGGCGAGCTGCCCAGTCGTTGCCGCTGTGGCGAATGCCAGCGGCTTCGATCAATGGCACGCCATTGGAAGACGCGGCGCCAGCGGAAGACGGCTGGCCGGCATAGGAGGCCAGGCCCTGCTGCCCGGCAAGGTTGTCGGCGGCAGCCATGTTCTGTACGTTAGGGCGCCCCGTGAACGTGCTGGACAAGCCCATGCCGCCCGCTTGATCGCTGTATTGGCCGCGGCCGTGCTGGTACACGCCGGGCATGAGCTGTTTCTGTGGCTGGGGCGAAGGCGTTGCCGGTGCTGGCGTACCTGCAGGCCCGCCCTGCTCTATGGCCGCGGACACCAAGGGATTGGGAGACTGCGCGCCAGGTGACGGGCTAGCTGCCGGCGGGCGTGGCCCGTTTGCATTCGCAGCGCTCGCCAAGGCCGCGCCACCACCCACCACTGGAACGTAGGGGCCTACTGCCTGGGCTGCAGGCGCTGCCGTCTGCGCCGCGCCGAAGGCCCGACCCACGAGACTGGCACCACGCGCAGCAGCACCAGGCACGCTGGCCGCGCCCGGGATGGAGCTCAAGGTGTTGGTGACTTCGCGGCCGAGACCTGTGTTCAGAGCACTGTTCTGGGAGCCGTCGGCGGTAGGTGCCTTGATGCCGCCGGTCGGGATCTGCGCGACTCGGCTGTCCAGCGAAGCTGCAGCCGCATCGCCAAAGCTATTGCTGCGCCCCTGGCGCTGGGCCTCGTCGAGGATGGGATTGGTGGCCATGAGAGTTCCTTGCGGATTTGCTTCATGGCAGTGTCCGGATATGCTCTGCGCCCGTCGACCCCTACAGGGGGCAAGAACAATCAATCAGGGAGGATCTGTATATGACACCAACGCCAGCATTGCCTATGTGGCTTGAAGTCCTGAAGGCTGTAGCACCTTTGATTGCGGCATTGCTTGCTGCCGGAGTTGGTGCGTGGGTCGCTCATAAATTCGGAACCATTCAGGCTGGCATTGCACGGCAACAGGCAGAAACGGCAGCTAGGAAACTGAAGCTTGATGTATTTGACCGACGACTGACCAGTTACAAAGCCATCAAGGCCTTTATCACCAACGCCTTCCACACAGGCAACTTCACCCCTGACGAAAGGCTCAATTACCTAACCGAACTGGGGACGGCTCGTTGGATATTCACACCAAGGGTCTACGCATACTTGCAAGGTGACTTGCTACAGGTATTGGACGAAATGCATCGCACCTTAATGTGCACCAAGGATATTCAACATCGTCCTGATGGAGCACATGTCCAACAGGACAGAAATGAAGCCTACGAAAGCATGAGATTGCAGTTTCGCAGGATCGAGGAGGTTTTTGGACCAGATCTACAGCTGCAGCCCTGAGCCAGGCTATTTGCTATCCCAAATCCAGCGCCGCGCCTTCAAGCCACTTTAAGCCAGCGGCCCAGGCCCCACATCCGCCTCGTGTGACCGCACCCACTCTTCGTTCCGGCCGCTGACCTTGCGGCCGAACTCCTCTTCGAACTTGGCCAGGGCAACGGCGGCCTTGGCGTCGTTGTGCATGTCGGTGTCTTCGCGGCCATAGGCCCGGTGCTTCATCCAGTGCACCAGCGCCGGGTGCAGCTCCGGCCGAATCTCGGGCTTGTCCGCGTCGTGGCGCAGGGGCTTGAGCGGGAGGCGCTGCACCGTCAGCCGTAGCGCGCCATCCTGCGCCGGCCGCGGCCACAGGTGCAGCTTGCCGGTGGTCATGCCGGTGACCAGGCGCCGCGGCCGGTCCTGGCGATCCTGGAACTGCCAGCCAGGATGAAAACGGTCCATCTCTTCCGCGCTGATGACCGTCACCGCCTGGCCATCCGCAAAGGCGCGTAGCACCCGGATCACACGAGCGTCCAGGTCCACCGTCTCGGCGCCGGCCACAAAGCTGGTGGCGCACATCGGCGACGAGGAGTCGCGCAGCAACTGGCCACGGCGGCAAGCTTCGTCCTGACCCTCGTTGACGTAGATGGTCAGCAGTTCGTCATCGCAGAAAGGCGGATCTGCCTTGTCCAGCGTGTCGGCCCGGTACAGCGTGATCAGCTCTTCGAGGGTCATGGCCGGCTCCGCGGAATCAGCGCGCCTCGCGCAGCACCGCGGTCAGCCAGGCGCCGCCATTGGGGTTTTGGTCGCTGATCACGCTGAAGGGATAGCGCAGGCTGTGCATCGAACGCAGGTGGTTCATCTTCTCGCCCAAGCGTTCGTCCAGCGTCTGCGAGAAGTCCGTGCGCTTGGCGCGGGCCAGCACTTCCACATATTTGCGCTTGACGGCGATGGGCTCGCCGCGGGGGATGAACTGGTTCACGCCGTTCACGCCCACCTGCACCAGCATGGGATCGTCGGGGTCCTGGGGAGGATTGACCACGATGGTGACCATCTCGTTCATGAAGGCCTCCATTTCGAAGGCTTCCTTGGGCAGAGGCTTGTCCACCACATCAAAACCGGCGTGGCCGCCGATCTCGCCCACAGCGCGGGTTTCCTCGGCGCCCAGGTATTCCGAGCCAGCGTCGATAGGTCTGCGTGTTGCCATTGTGTTCATCTCGTCGGGTTGGGGAATGGCGGCAGGCTCATGACCTGCCGCACAGAAAGAACCCGCGCCCGGTCGAGGGCGACGGGCAGGCCCATTACAGGGCGGAGACGCCGGCCTCCACAAGGGCCATCCAGCCTTCGTTCAGCAGCGTGCACTGCATGTAGAACTTGGCGCCGATGTAGCCGCGCTGGCCCAGCGGGTCGCTCTTGTCCTTCACGCCGGGCGGGATGTAGGTGGGGTCCACCGCATCGGCACCGCGCAGCGACAGCTGGCCCCAGGCGTCCTCGCCCACCATGATGAAGGGGTACACGTCCACCTTGGCCGTGCCCATCAGTCCGGTGGCGGCCACGTCGGCACCGGCGGCCAGATACGGCGCCAGCTCGGGACTGGTGATGAAGCGGAAGTTCTCGCAGGAACCAAGCTCCTGGGGATGGATGGGCTTGCGGCTGCCGTAGGCGCTGACGTGGGTGAAGCCCGGCAGATCGCGAATATCGGCCTCGGCGTCCGAGTGCACGAACACCAGATAGCTGGCTTCCACCGGCTTGGTGGCGATGTTCACGCTGGGCGCCAGGATGCCCGTGATGCGCTTGGCATGGTTCGCCTGCAGGTTGCGGCTGACCTTGCGCAGCAGGTTCAGCGTGATCTTGCCGGCCACAGTGGCACGGCTCGATGCAGCAGTGCCCGCATAGAACACGTTGGTGCAGGACTTGATGACGCCGTAGCGGATCATCTCGCGCAGCAGGCCCACGCGTTCGCCGCAGTGCTTCTTCATCTCGGCCGGCACGTCATCCTCGTAGGTGTCCGCCACCTGGTCGGTCAGCTGATACAGGCAGCCGTACTGCTTGATCGTCGCCGTAATGTCCTGCGGCGTCAGAGTGTCCGCATTGGGCGTCACGCCTTCGGTCAGCTCGTGAGCCGCGGCATTCACCGCAGGGCGGTTGCGGGTGTTCCAGTCCGTATTGGCTGCGCCGAAGGGCAGATAACGGCGGAAGACGATGGTGCGGCCGTTGTTTTTCGGCAGGCCGCGCTGCATGCCGGTGATGCCCAGCACTTCGGTTGCTACGGCATGAGCAAGGATCTCGCCCTTGATCTTGCCAATCCGCTCCGCTGGAGCGGTCGTCTGAAATTGCGCCATGATTCAACTCCTTGCGGGGCTCATTGCCCCAATGTCCGCTTGAACGCGGCTTCCATTGCTTCCATCTCGGTGGGCGCGGCCTGGGGGCGCGGCGCGTTGCCGCTGGGCGTCACGGCCGCTTTGAGCCGCTGCTGTCCCTTCGCGGCCTGAGCGGCGGCGCTGGTGCGAGCAGTGGTCCATTGGTCAAATTGCCCGATCACTGCGACCAGGCCGTCAGCGGTGCCCGCCTCGGCGAAGGCCTGCTGTGTCTGCTCCCCTTGTGCGGCCAGCCAGATATTGAAATCCTGCGACTGCACTTTCTCGCGCCAACCGCTGTGCATGCGGTCCATCACTGCCAGCTCGATCGCGGTCTGGTCCAACTCGGCCGGAGCCGGTGCAGACGCCGTGGCCACGGGTTGCTGCACTTGGGCGGGCGGGGCTGCCGGAGCCTGCGATGGAGGAGCGATGCCCAGACCACGAACGTAGGCGGCCACATCGGGATAGTCCTGCTCGAACTGCTGCATTTCAGCCGACAGCTCGGGCGCCGCAGTGGGCGTCGGAGCCGCGGCCGGCGCAGCGGGAGGCGTCTGCAGGCGGCCGTTGAGCTCGCCGATCTTCCCGTGCGCCTTGCGCAGTTGGAGCTCAAGGCCTTCCACCTTTGCGGCCTGGCCCATCAGGCGCTGGACCTCGCTGCGCTTGAAACCGTCGAACACCTCCGGGTCCTCTTCTGCTGCCGGCGCAGCGGGGGCGGCGCCCTCGCCTGCAGGTGCAGGAGCTTGCACGGTGGGTTCAGCGGCTGCGGGCGCCGCAGGCTCTGCTGCTGGCGAAGCCACCGGAGCCTCGGCGGCCGGCGCTGCCGGTGCGGGGGCTGGTGCTTCCTGGCCAGAGGCTTCAGCAAAGCTGCGTTCGAATGCGTCCTGCTCCTGCTGGTCTACGTTCATGAGTCATGCACTCCTGTGTTGCGTGCCGAGGTCAGTAGCCATGGCCACCAGCGTCAGCGGGTTGTGCCGGGGCCGGTTGGGCCAGCGCCAGCAGTTCTTTCCAGGCCGCGATGCGCCCGCGCAGTTCTGCGGTGCGGATGGCGTCCATGGTCGGGCTGTCGTTCTTCTCGCGCAGCGTGGCGAGCTGTTCGGTCGCGGTCTGCTCGAGCGCGCGCCACGTCGGCGAATTGAAGTCCAGGCCCTTGGTCATGGCTGCCAGTGTTCCCAGGCCGGGCGCCGCTGGCGAACCTCAGCCGGGGGTCAGCGCTGCGCGCCGTCCGCTGCCGGGGTCTCGATGCCCTGGCGCACGCCCAACAACGGGCTGTCAGGGTGCACTGGCGTGAGCGGGTCGGTGTTGGCCGGCATGGCGGCGGGCCCAGCCTGGTGATCCGCGCCAATCTGGCCAGAGGGCTGGGGCACGATGGGTGCGGCATCCTGATCCTCGAAACCCACCGAGCGTGCCAAGCCATCGGCCAGGCCGGCCACGGCTGGATTCATGGATATGAGCTGCCCGGTCTGCACGCCGCTGTACAACGTCTCCATGCCGGTATTGGTGGCGTCGGCATTGGCCTTGCGAGCCTGGGCCTCCAGCAGCTTGGCCTTGACCTGCGCCGTGGGGTCCTGGCCCTGCTGGGCGCGCTGAGCCTTCTGCTGCTCGTCCAACTGGAAGTTCTTGGGGTCGAGGCGCTGGCCCTTGCACAGCTCGGCAAACAGCTTGGCCGGGTCGATCTCGTAGGCCGGATCGCGGGCCAGGCCCACCATCTGCAACAGGAACTGCTGCTGAGCATCACGTTCGACCAGCGCCGACGATGCGCGCACGTCCACCTCGAAGTCCCCCTTGATGCTCTCGTCGTCGCTGTAGACCATCATCCAGTCGAAGTAGCGCAGGATGTGCGGCCGGGTCATGTAGTCGTCGAAGCGCTTGGCCAGGCGCCGCAGCACGCTGGTCGCGTTGTTGTTCTGCATCTGCATGCCGCCCAGGGTGTTGGGCGCATCGCCGCGGATGCCCTGCAGCATGGCCGGCATGCCCGTGGTGTCCTCGGCCATCTTCAAGGCGAAGGTGATGATGTTCATCAGCTCGGCCTGGACGCTGGGCACCACGAACGAGGAAAACGCGGCACGCACGTCCTGCACGTCAGCGTTGGCATCCGCGCGCCAGACCTTGCCCGGGCTCAGCGTATAGCGTCCATCCATGGGGGTGACGCCGTTGCCGATCACGACCTGAGGCGCGGCCGACAGGCCGGAGTTGTCCATCATGGCCCGCACGCTGCCGTTGAGCATGCGCTGCACGGTGCGGATCTGGCGGCTGATGCCCATGCCCCAGGGCAGGCCTGGCCTGCGCTGCCAGGCCAGCACGTCATAGGGGAAGTCGCCGTTCTCCTGCGGGCTGAGCACCACCTTCACCAGCCGGTCGTTGATCATCACAGCCATGGTCGGTAGCCGGTCTTCGTCCCCCTCTTCCAGCTCCACGCCCATGCGCGCCAGGTGCTCGCGGGCACAGTAGCCGTAGAAGATCCACATCACATACTCGTCGTCGCTCGCACGGTAGACCGACTCCGTGCCCTCGCTGGTGCGCGACGGCCCCTCGCGCAACACCGCCAGCAGCTCGGCCTGCTCGTAGCTCTCGTCCTGCAGCATCTCCTTGATCTGCCGCTTGCCGATGAACTCGCGCTCCCAGGTGTAGCTGCCGTTGTGGATGTTCTCGCCGCAGGCTGGGTCGGGGAAGAAGTTCCAGGCGTCGATGCGCTTGCTGCCGGGCTTGATCTCGTCCACCTTCACGAACTCGGTCAGCTGGGTGACGGGGTTGATATGCGTCACCCGCGCCGTGCGCATCACCGGAAACGGCCCCTTGATCACGCCGGAGCCGATGCGTGCCGCATCCTCGATCAGGTGGCGGACCTCGCCATGCCAGTTGCTCTCCACCAGGGGGTCGTCGATGGCGCGCTGCATGCGCTCGGCTGCAGCCTGGGCCTTGGCCGCAGTCTCATCCAGCAGTTGCTGCACCTGGACCACATCCGACATGCCCATGGCGCCGGCCAGCTTGTTGAGCTGCATTCCGCTCAGCCGAGGCAGGGGCGTGGGCTTTATCTCCCAGGACCGGTCATCCGTCGGCAGCAGCATGTCCGCCACCCGGGCGCTGGCCGCGTCCACATACGGGCGTGTGATGTTCATGAACACCACGGAGCGCACCGTCTGCGGCTGCCTGGCGTCGCTGCCCAGAATGGCCGCCTTGCGGCTGCGGTAGAGCTGGTTGGCATTCTGGAAGGCGCGGTTGGCGTCGTCGATGCCCTGGTAGTGCTCTTCGTCCTCCGTCCATTCCACCTCGATGCCCGAGCCGCTGCGGCCGGCGATCGCCTCGCGGCGCTTGCTCTGCAGCGTGATCAGGAATTCCCCGCGCAGATCGCGCTGGGGTTCACCGGCATCGGCCTGGGGCTGCAAGCCCCCTTGGTTTTCGGTTGCTTGCATATCAGTACCCTATCTCTCTATCCAGAGGCTGCCAGCCGCCGCCCGTGCTCCGGGCGACCACCGGCCGCGTGATGGCCTTGCGCTTCATCATCAAGGCGTAGCGGGTGGCGCTCAGCAAGTCGTCCTGCAGCTTGACCACCTTCCCGTCCTTGCGGTGATACAGGCGGAACTCGCCGAACCAGTCCTCGAGATGGCTGAAGACCTTGAAGCGCCCGGTCTGCATGCGCTCCAGCATTTCCATCAGCCCGGCCTCGACGCCGTTGCTGCCGTCTTCGAAGGTCGCCCGGTCCTTGAGCATCTTGAGCCCTGCCGCTGCGTACTGGATCGCCAGCTGCTCGCCACTGCCCTTGTCGTGCTGCAGGCCGTCGTGGGGCCAGGCCGTAGGCACCCATGGGCCCCAGGCCTTGATCGTGGCCGCGTGCAGGATGGGCGTGGCCTCCTTCTGGCGGTGGCACTGGATGACATACAGGCAGTCGCTATCGCGATCCCAGGCCAGTTGCACTGCGGCCGTGGGGTGGTCCCAGCCAAAGTCCAGGCCGTTGATGCGCACCCAGTGCCCGGGGATGGGGAACGCCGGCACCTTGATGCTGTTCTCGTCAACGGGGAAGATGCGGCCGCTGCCCAGCGTCGGGATGCCCTTGGATCGGGCTTCACGCTCGTGAGCCGGATAGCTGGCCACGATGGTCTGCTTCTGCTCCTGGGTGTAGTGCTCCACATCCCAGATGGTCATGTTGGTCACTTTGCGGGTATTGGCGCCGGGGTCGTTTGCCTCGGGCATCAGGAAGCGCATCACCACCTTGGACATGCCCAGCAGCGGGGTGAAGGTGGTCTGGGCGAACTGCCCGCGCTGGCCGTTGTTGGTACGGGTCAAGCCTTCGGAGTAGATATCCTCGGGCGGCTCCTCGTCGAACCAGACGCCGTCCACGGTCGGGCCCTGCCACTTTTCCCGGCCCTTCTCATACGACTTGAAGGCGATGATGGACTCACCGGCCTGCACATCACCGCCGCCGCCCCAGCGGATCACGGCGCTATCCAGCAGGTTGGCCACGCCCATGGCGCGGGTCGTGTCACGAATCGCATCGCGCGGAATCATGCCGGTGCCCCAGGCATCCACCGTGGCCGGCGGCCCGATCAGCATGCGCTGGGGGTTGTCGCGCGTGGCCTCGCTGGTCACGGAGCCGGCCCAGAAGGTCACCGGCTTCTCGAAGGTGGCGCCATCCCACCAGTCCGGATAGCGGCCCGTCAGGTGCATGGCCCATTCCGCGCCGCCAGCCTTGGTCTTGCCTAGCTGGTTGCCGGCCATGAACAGCCGTTCGTTGAAGGTCGCGCCAGCCTTGTGAAATTCGCGCTGCTTGGCATAGGGGCCGTACTGCTCCAGCTGCCTGCCGGCCAGCTCCCGCTCGACCATGGCCAGCATCGCGGCTTGCTTCTCGGGGGACAGGTTCATGCGCGGCCTTTCAAAGCATCGCGCATGGCCAGCAGCTCAGCCGTGGAAACCTGCTCCATGCCTTTGGCGGGCGGCTCGGGCATCTCGTCGCGGATGCCGTAGGCCTGGCGCTCCATCCCGATCAGCACCCGAAGGGACTCGGATAGTGCACGCATGGTGCTGCTGCGCGCGCCCAAGCTCGAGGCCTTGTTGGCGGCCTCGGCCAGTTTCGCCCGTTGATCCTTGGTCAGCTCCTCGGCTGGCGCGCTGCGCAGGATGGCCGCGGCTTCGCTGAGCGTGTCCGGGCTGGCACTTTGCTGCTCCAGCTCGGCCATCAGGCCCATGCAGATGCGGCGGCACCGTTCAATGTCTACGCGCTGGGCCAGACGGACCGAAGCCTGGGTAGACGCTGCCGCCTCCACCGTCTCCCGCTCTGCTGCAGGCGAGGCGTTGTTAACAGGCGTGTTAACCAGTGCCGCGTTAACCAGGGCATCGGCCTTCGAATTGATCTTGGCGGACAGGTCGCGGACCCATCCCAGCTTCTTGGCACGCTTGGCAATATTGACGTGGCTGGTGCCGGAGCCTTCGGCGATCTCGCGCAGGCTCTTGATGCCGGCCCGGAAATCCAGCTCGATACGCTCCCAGTCGGTGGCCGAGCGGGAGGCCCCGGGGGCTGCGCCCCCTGCGCTGGGGGCCTTGCTGGAATCTTGCTTAGGAGTGGTCATTGCTCGGGATGATCCCGAGCTACACACCTAGCGTCGAACCCTACCGGGGTGCCGGTCCGTGATATGGCACCAGTTCTTGCATATTCAGTGGTGGCAACTCGATGCTAATCAAGTACTCATTACCTGTGTTCTGCAATTTCGTCCACAACGCGAGCATCTGGAATCCGTCTTGATCCTGTGGTGCGCTCATCGCTTGCAAAAAAAGAGTTGCCCCTTTTATAAATTCCGTCGACGCGCTTCTGCTTGCAGGTTCAAGGTACAGGATGCTCTTGTAGAACCAAGCTTTAAACTCATCCAGGCGCACCACCCCCTCTTCGCGCTTGGTCACCGTGAGCAAGTCCATGATCTGATGCCACCAAGTAAATGCCTCTTGATGGGCCTGAATTCGCTTCTCAGCTGCCACCATTCTCAGCTGGTGATACGCCCTCAAACCCTCAAGTCGATTGTTGAAATCTGACCTGGCTCTTTCCACCTCGCTGGTGATCGCGCCAATATCCTCCTTCGTCGCGACGTTCTTGCCTTTCTCAGCTAGGTACGCACTCAGTGAGTTTTTACCGATATAGAACAGCAACCAAAGGAAAGGCACTCCCCAGGCCGCCATTCCTAGCCCCGTAACAAACCACTCAATCACCTTTTCCTGCATTGCATCCCCCTTATCGAACTGGGCGAATGCTACCGGAGCGCGATCATTGGCCGCCCAGCAAATCCATCTGCGCACTCCTCTTGGCCACGCCCTTGACCGCATCGCGCAGTTGCCGCTCCAGCTCCAAAATCTTCGTGGCCATCTCGCGCTTGGTGGCCAGCAGTTCGGCCGCTAGCTCAGTGGCCAGGGTGCCGGCCTCGACCCCCGACTGAATATTGCTGTACTGGACGGCATCGCCCACCAGCAGCGTGGCCAACTCTCGGCGCTCGCGCGGCCAGAGGTGAGCCACGATATCGCCGATCTCGATAAGCGACGTGCCATCGGCCATGCGCGTCATGGACACGGCCCGCGGCTCCGGCATGGGAGCGATGGGAGAAAACACCCCGGCGCGCAACCGGCGCAGCTCTCCGTTCTCGATCATGCGGCTGATGTGGTCGTCAACGATGGTCATCTTCAGGCCGGTGAGATCGCACAAAAGCTCGCGCGTGGCGACCTGGCCCTGCTGGTGCAGGTCCTGGATGGCGTCTCGGATGATCTGGCCGCTGGTACGGATTTCTTGAGGTTGCGTGGTGGTGCTGGTGGTCATGCGTGGCTTCTCCCGGTAAACTGCGATTGCTCAGGTCACAGACCGGGATCGCCCACCTCGTGTGGGCTTTCCTTTATCCAGGCATCGCCTTGCGGAGCTGGGCCATCTGCCGCGTAGACCACTCGGCCGCGGCGACGGCGATTCCGTTGCGATCCAGGTCGATCAGGCCGTCGAACACCTGCGTGGCCACGCGCGCAGTCTCCAGCTCAGCCTTGGTCAGCTGCACCTTGCGCCACTCGCGCAGCCTCTTGCAGATGGCCCCGTAGCTTTCGAGCTGGGCGGCCACGGCCGCTTCGGCTTCTTCTGTGAGTTCCTCGCCATCGGCCTGCAGCAGGCGGAACATCTGGCTGTAGGTGAACCCGGTCTCCATCCAGTCCCAGCAGTCCTTCACCGTTGCAGTTCCGTCCTCGAGGCGCCGCACGAGGTCGTGGTGGATCAGCTTGGCGTCCAGCTTCACGCCGTCGGCCAGCTTCGGACGCCAGAACTTGGGTAGGGCCACGGGCGCGCGGCGTTGCTTGCGTGCGGTCTTCATCGTTCGAAGCTCCCCATAAAGCTCTCCATGCAGGCCCAGCGCTGATCGGCGTCGATGGCCGGCCACAGCACGGCCTGGGCGTGCAGCGTCCAGAGGAAGGCGTCCACGGCTCGGTGCAGCTCTGCAAAGTCCGCTTCGTCCATGGAGTCGAACTCCAGGCTGCGCGGAATGGCGTTGGGCTTGCCGTCGCTGCCAGGCACGAAGTCGGCGTAGCCCGCGCCCATCGTCAGCCAGGCGCGCAGCTTGTCCAGCTCGGTGAAGGCCTCGGTACGCTCGAGCAGGCGCTGCAGCTTGAAAAAGAAGAACGCGTGATGCTTCGGGCTGCGCGGCAGCCGGAAGGTGAAGCCCATGGTTTCGCCGGGCTGCAGCGCCGCCACCGCCGCCTTGAAGCGGCCATAGGCACGCTGACCGGCAGGGTCCAGCCCGCACAGCTTGCCGTCCTGGCCCTTGGTGATGATGAGGCGGCTCATTGTACTACCCTCCAAACCACCGAGCCAGCGAGCGCCACCCCGAAGAACCATAAGGACAGCATCACCCAGAAGCCCGTGCGGCGGATAGACAGGTCTATATCGTGGTAGCCAGCAACGAAAGCAAACGCTCCTCCGCCCACGAATAGGCAGATGCAGGTCACGAGTACGGTCATGCCAGCTCTCCCCTGCCCCAGTGGGCCAGCAGCACCGCTTCGGCGCGGTTGTGGTCCTTCTGGCGGCTCAAGTCGCCGGCGGCGGCCGGATACAGCCGGCGCGCGGCGTCCAACGACTCCGACTTCTCGCGACCCAGGTTGAACGATCGCTTCCACGACTGCGGCGCCACGTACTGCAGCGGGTAGTTCAGGCACTCCAGCACGCTCTCGATGGCGCCAAGGCTGCGCATCAAGCTACCTTGGGTCTGCACCGCATTGTTGGCGCCGCCCATGGTGTTCACCTTCTCCAGCACGGCCGTGGGCTTGCCTTCGCTGGCCGGGCAGTGCTTGAGCAACAGCTGGCAAAGCGCGCGGCCGTCGATCTTGCGCTTCACCAGCGCCTTGGGCCCAGCCCCAGGTACAGGCATGGTGGGCAGATCGAACACTGCGCGCACCCCCAGGTGATCCAGCACTGCACATGCACCTGTCAATCCGGGGTCAATTCCAATGATGATCATAGTTCTCTGCTCCTGTTTTTATTCAAAATCTTCGTCTTGGCGGCGTTGTCCAACCCCAGGCTTGTCGCCATGCCAGTTGCCGAAGCGCACTAGGTGGCCCGTGTAGTGCAGGTTGATGTCGCCCGTGGCGCCGGCCCGGTTCTTGGCCACGCGCAGCACCGCGTAGTAGCGCCAGTCGTCGCCCAGGCTGGGCTTGAGGTGAATGGGCCGATGAGGGAAAAGCACGATGTCCGCGTCCTGTTCGATCTCGCCGCAGTCGCGCAGGTCGGACATGATCGGCATCTGATCGACGCGCTTTTCCACCTCGCGATTGAGCTGGGCCAGCAGCAGCACCGTGATGCCCAGCTCCTTGGCCAGCTTCTTGAGGTTGCGGGTCACCTCGCCCAGCTGCGTGGTGCGGTTGTCCTTGGGGTTGGTGCCCTCCATCAGGCCCAGGTAGTCCACGATCAGCATGCGCAGGCCATGCTTGCGTTTCAGGCCTCGGGCCTTGGTGCGCAGCGTGTTGATGTTCAAGCCGGTGCGGTCGTTGACGTAGAACGGCAGGCGCTTGATGCGCTCGGCCGCCGCGGTGACGGCCGCATAGTCGTCGTTGGTCATGCGGCGCTGAGGCTGGCGGATCTTGCTCAGTGCCACCTCGCCCTCCATGGCCACCTGGCGCTGCCACAGATCGCCGCGCTGCATCTCCAGCGAGAACATGGCCACGGTCTGGCGCAACTGGGCGCCATGCATGCCGATGGTCATGGCCAGCGCCGTTTTGCCCATGGACGGGCGGGCGCCGATGATCACCAGCTCGCCGGGCCGCAAGCCGCCGTCCAGTTGCTCGTCCAGCGCGGCTAGGCCCGTGGGCAGGAACGGATCGCCCTTGCCCGCGCAGCGCTCGTCCAGGTCGGCCATGAACTCGTCCATGCCGGCGTCGGTGCTCACCCACTCGTCGCCCGGGGCATCCACCACCAGGCTGGCCAGCTGCGCCGACACTTGGTCGACGCGCTCGCCGATAGGCACGGCATGGTCGCCGGCCAGCTCCCGGGCCTGCGTCACCACGGCCACCAGCTGGCGGCTCAAGGCACGCTCGCGGATGATCTCGGCGTAGCGGCGCACGGCCGACTGGGAAGCGGTCCCGCTGTTGTGCAGGTCGTTCAGTGCCAGCAGCTCCACCCGGCCCTGCATGTGCTCATGCACCGTGATCACGTCGACGGGCTTGCCGGCATGGGCCATGGCGCTGATGGCGCCGAAGACCGCGGCATGGGTCTCGTCGGCGAAGTCCTTGGCCTGTACCAGGTCGGAGATCACGTCGAACTGGCGCGCGTCGTACAGCAGCGAGCCCACCAAAGCGCTCTCGGATTCATAGCTGACCAGCGGCACAGCCTGAGCCGGTGCGTCGAAATCCTGCTCCAAAGGCGGCATCGTCATGGAGTTCATGCGGCAGCCCCTTGCGTCTTCTCGATGACGTGCTTCATGCCGCGCTCGGTCAGCAGAAAGTCGAAATCGCACTTCCATCCGGCGTGCTCAGCAGAGCGGTAGCCACGGCCCATCAGGAAGTCGTTCTCCCGAGCTCGATGGAAGTAGCCGCGCAGCCAAGTCATGGCCTCGTCGCCAGTGGTGGCCCGGGGCATTCCGTCCGATTTTTTGCTGGTCAAAACCCAGTTCCAGACCTTGCGCACGTCCTTGCGGCGCTTGTCCGTCGGAATCCGCACCCTGGGCAGCTCGGGCAGGATCTCGTGGTACAGGCCCACCACGGCGTCGAAATTGCAGCGCGGCAGCCCCTTTGCCCCGTCCGCCTCCCCTTTGCCTTCGGCACTGTCACCATCGGACTGCTTTTCGTCCGAAGAGAGTTTCTCGGCGCCTTTGCCGTCGGCGCTGCCGACAGAACCGTTAGGTTCTTTATTTAATTCCTGCTCCTGTTCCTGTTCTTGGCTTCGATGGGGCTTGCAAGGCCCTTCGCAAGCCCCTTCTATCCCCCTTGCCTTCGTCAGATGAAAAGCAGTGGCGTAGCGCTCGAAGAACTCGAGCAGGAAAGGGTTGTCAGGAAGGGATTCATAGTCCTTCTGGATGCCCTTGCAGCGCAGGTCCGTCGCCTTGAGCTCTGGCGCGACCTGGTAGCTGGCCATCTCGTGCACCCAGACAAATTCGGACTCCTCATCGTAGGAGCAGTAACCCGCTTCGATGCAGTACTGAAGCCCCTTCCTAGCCCCTTCTTCGCCCAGGCCGGTTTCGTGAGCCATGTACAAAACGGGCTGCGCGAAGAGTCCGAGCATGTTGGAGCTCGGCGAGGTCATCAGGTACATGGCCACAACAAGCCCCTCCGGGTGCTTGCGAAGGGCCTTCATGGTCTTGCCATGCCACATCTTGGGAGCGACCTTGGCGTAATCACGCATTGGGCATTCCTCCCACCGCCCGCTCCATCGCAGCGAGCCGTTCAGGGGAACGGGCAGCAATCAGCGCCTGCATGGCGTTCAAGTGGCCCTGGGCCTTGCTGCGGTGCTTGGCCTTGCCCGTGCGCTGGAAATCCAGCATCTGGGCGTGCATCAGCATGCCCACGGCCTGGATTCGCAGCTCGAGCGCCTGGTCCAGCAGCGGCATGGCGTCGGGCACTTCAGCGAAGTGCACCACCAGCGCTGGCCGCGGTGCAGGTTTTTGATCGCCGGCGCTGATCACGCCGACACAGGTGATTTGGGTCTCCATGCCTACTCCTGACCCCGCCCTTCATAGGCGTGGGTGAAGGCCTGGCCCGCGGGCGACTCCATGGGCCACGGGCATGCCTGTTCAATGGGAGTGCCGGCCGCGCGCGCGTCGTGGGCCAGCTGCTGGATGCGTTCAAAGCTCACGACCTCAGACATGGCGCTGCTCCTGCGAATCCTGGACCAGCGGATTGCTCGGAGCCAGAGCCACGGTCATAGTTGCCCTATGCCATTGAGCCAAAGCCCACGCCTCCAGGATTTCATTGATCACCAGATTCCGGCTCGCGCTCGGGTCCGTGTGTCGCGTGCGGTAGTTCACTTCCGCGTCGATCACATCCATGGTGAATTTGCGCACGCTGGCGCGAAGGTCCGTGCGCTCGAGCTCCGGATTGCGGCCGCGCGCGTAGGCCGTTTGTTGTTCATTCAGTGGCATTGGTCAGCCCTTTGGGACGTGGACGAAGCCCAGGCCGACGATCTGGACCTGGGGCCGATGTGTCCGGAGGGACACCGGGCGGCATGGGATGAATGGCTTGCCGAATTCGCGCAGCGGCGCGGGCACAGCGAAAGGGTGGCCAAGGACACCTTCCTAGAATGAGGATTCCACTCATCACCCACAGGAAGGGCCTTGGCCATGGAAAATCTGCCGCCACAAATGAAAATGATTGCTTCGACGCAGGGCGATGTGCTTGCGCTGCAAGTGGCTATCAATGCGCTCATCGAAACACTTTCCCCAGCGCAGAGCGAAGCGTTCTTAGAAAACATCGATAGGCAGGCAGAGGCTGCACGGGCATCGTTACCGCCGTCGGTAATGCCGGAGGAGGCAATCCAGCGCTTCGAACTGGTCGTGAGGACCATGCGGCCCACGCCGTAGCCTTTTCATTGATCAGCGCTTCGTACTTAGTGCGCTGGTCAGCCATGGCCCACCTCGCCCGCTGCAGGTGCTTGCGACGAAGCCAGAGCCTGTGTCGACCTGAGATAAGCCCAGTCAACATCCGGCAGCATTTGCTCGCAGCGAATGCGTCCCTCGTTCATCTTCTCGAGAGTGATGCAGTGCTCTGCAGGCAGCGCTCTCTGGCCATCGCGCCAGAAGCAGACGGCCTGCACCGATACACCGCATTGGCGGGCGACCTTTGCTGGGCCGCCAGCATCTTGGATGGCTTGAGCAATTGAGTTCATACGGAAAATTCTACAGTTGTAGATTGGATATTTCAACAACTGCATTTGCCCGCATTCAACAAATGTTCAATGATCGACAGCTATGGCACTCGGCGCACGCATCCGTTACTACAGGGAAAAAGCAAACTTCACCTTGGAGCAGCTCTCCGAGCGCTCCGGTGTGGACGTAGGAACAATTTCTGCTCTCGAAAATAGAGACAGCAGCAGGTCTAAGTTCGCCACGGCTATCGCCCAGGGCTTTGGCATGACCCTGGAAATGCTTGAGGACGAGTCTCAGGACTTGGATGTCGTTGCCCTGATGTCGGCGCCACGCCCACCCAGCGCCCCTACGCCTGTCGGTGTACCCTTGTCATCCCGAGATTTGCCCCCCGAGGGCTACGTCCGCCTCCCCGTGATGGCGGAAGCCTCTGCGGGGCCTGGCAGAGTTCCTCTGCTGGAAGCAATTCAACCCGTCGACGTGTTGGAGAGCTACATCCGTCAGAAGCTCAACGCCAACCCTCGCAACTTGAAGGTACTCACTGCTCGTGGTAGCAGCATGACAGGCGTGATCGAAGACGGCGACATCATGTTTGTGGAACCCACCACCGAGTTCAACGATGACGGCATCTACATCCTCACGCTGGATGATCTGGTCCGCGTCAAACGCCTCAGCGTTTCAATGGCCACGGGCAATGTTCTGATCGAAAGCAATGACGGTCGAAAGACCGAGGAACTGCCACTGAAAGAAGTTCCGTATCGGCTGCATATTCAGGGGCGAGTTGTTGGTTCGTGGTCTCTGCGTAGCTTCGCTTGAGCGACTACCTCCTGGTCAACTCAATGGATCCCGTTTAGTGGTTTTTAGGCCCACCCCGAAAACCAATTTAATCAATGACTTAGGAGGAGAAATGTCTAGTTTAGTCCCGGCCCAACAGCAACTTTTCCAGGTTGAAAGGCAAATAGAGTTTGACGGCGTAGAGATGGGCGTGCTTGAAAATGGCATGCCTTTTCTTTCAGAGTCAGGCCTTGCAAGGATGTGCGGCATCGATAGAAAGGTGCTCAATCGGCTGGCATCCAATTGGGATGATGAAAAGCATAAGCCTCGCGGGCGGCAAATAGGTCAGCTTTTAGAAGTTCTCAATTACTTCGAGCCTGCGCTTTTCCTGCGATGCGAGCATAACGGCTCTCCTACCAATGCATACACCGAACCGGTTTGCTTGGCGCTTCTAGAGTATTACGCATTTGAATCTGACGAGCCTCGCCCAGAAGCCCAAAGAGCATTTCGTACGCTTGCTCGTACATCTTTCAGAACCTTCATCTATAGGGCCGTTGGATACACCCCAGAACAAAAGGCTCTAGATAGCTGGAAACACTACCATGACCGCATCGACATGACTGCGAATAGTGTTCCAAATGGCTTTTTCGGGGTATTTCAAGAAATAGCTGTAATGATTGTGCCGATGATCAGGTCCGGCGTTTATGTGAGTGACCGCGTTGTGCCAGACATTTCGGTGGGCAAGGCCTGGAGCCAGTATTGGGAATCCCATGGCTGCACTGCAAAGTATGGCGAAAGAACTAGATACCCTCACTCATACCCAGACTACTACCCACAATCTAAGTCAAACCCGCAGCCCTCATTTGCATACCCGATGAACGCCCTGGGGGAATTTAGAAATTGGCTTCAATCAAACTATGTGGCTACGAAATTTCCGACTTACATTCTTGGCCAGGCGAAAAAGGGAACTATTGATAGTCAAACTGCAAAACTCACTTTAAGTGCGTTTGAAGTTTCTCAAATCGAGCTAAAAAAATAAGTTAATCAAGGTATTAACCCCTGTGCGGCAAACTATTTAGCTGAATTTAAGGAGAAATATGCCAAGAGGAAAACCTGTAGTCCTAAGTAACGGCAGAAATTGGAGCAAGAAGGGGGACGCCAAAGATCACTTCAAGAAAATGCTTCACAGATACGGGCCGGGAGATCGAGTGACAACTCAAGCTGATCACGATGACCTGCTAGCACTAGTTACTGACTACGATGGCGTAGA
>JAFAIY010000169.1 GCA_019236485.1 Comamonas sp.
CTGTATGTGGAGCTGGAGCTGCTGGAGAGCTGCGTGCTTGCCGCGCTGGAGGCGATCGACTCGGGCCGTGAGGCCGGGGTGGCCGAACATGCGAGCCTGGCCAAGGCCAGGGCCTCGGATCTCTGCGAAAAGCTCTGCAACGAGGCCATACAGATGCATGGGGGCATAGGCGTGACGGACGAGCTGGACCTGGGCCTGTTCTTCAAGCGGGCCCGGGTGCTGCAAAGACTGCTGGGGGATGGCGGTTTCCACCGTGCGCGCTTCGCGCAGCTGAAAGGTTTCTGAGATGACGACAAGCACCGAGATTTCCATAGGCGAAAAGCTCCGCGGCATACGCGCCCAGCTCACCGGGCCCGGCGCTCCGTTCGAGCTGGAGCAGGTCGGCCTCGGCGACGGCCGCATGGCCGTGGCCTATCGCCATGCGTTCCAGACCCTGCCCCAGCTGATCAACGCCGGCCGCAGCCATGGCGCGGCCGAGTTCATGGTCTATGGCGAGGATCGCTGGACCTTCGACCGTTTCTTTGCCGCCGTCGATGCGCTGGCCAGCCGGCTGCAGAAGCAGCAGGGCCTCAAGCCCGGCCAGCGCGTGGCCATCGCCATGCGCAACCGCCCCGAATGGGCCGTGGCCTTTGCCGCCGTGGCGCTGCTCGGGGCCGTTCCCGTGCCCATCAACAGCTTCGGCCTGAGCAGCGAGCTGATGTCCAATCTCGACGACACCACGCCGGCCTGGCTGATCTGCGATGCCGACCGTTACGAGCGCGTGAAGCAGGCGATCCAGGGCCGTGCGCTCAAGGTCGCGGTGGTCGACGGCGAGGGCGGCGATCTGCCCTGGGCGCAGCTGATTGCGGGCGGCCATGACGGCTGGCTGGCGCCCGTGCTGCAGCCCGACGACACGGCGCTGATTCTTTTCACCTCGGGGGCCACCAGCCGCGCCAAGGGCGTGGAGTCGACGCATCGAGCCGTGTGCCAGGCCGTGTTCAACATCGATTTCATAGGCGCTCTGGCGGCCATGAGCTCGCCCGAGGCGGTGGCCGCCATCATGGCGCGCAAGCTCCAGCCCACCACCCTGTCCATCGTGCCGCTGTTCCATGTCAGCGGCCTGCATGCGCAACTGCTGGCCTCGCTGCGCCATGGCCGGCGCCTGGTCTTCATGTACCGCTGGGATGCGCAGCAGGCGTTGGAGCTGATCCGCAAGGAGCAGGTGACCCAGTTCAACGGCGCGCCCAGCATGGTGCAGCAGCTCATAGGTCTGCCGAATTTCATGGACCCCGAGTACTCGGGCAATCTGTCTGGCGTGGGCTTTGGCGGCGGCGGCCTGCATCCACGCCTGATCGATGAGGTGCTGGGCAAGTGCGGCGGCCGCATGTCGGGCATAGGCTTTGGCCTGACCGAATCCAACGGCGTGTGCGCGGGCAGTTCGGGAAAGATGTTTGAAGCCTATCCGCGCGCCTCCGGAACCCTGTCGCCGGTGATCGAGGTGCGCATTGCCGACCTTGACGGAGCGGCTCTGCCCCATGGCGAGGCCGGCGAGGTCTGGCTGCGCGGCGTCACGCTGATGCAGGGCTACTGGGGCGATGCGGTCTCCACGGCCAAGGCCGTGCAGGACGGCTGGTTCCGCACCGGCGACATAGGCGTGGTGGACGACGAGGGCTTCATCACCATCGTGGACCGCATCAAGGACGTGATCAACCGCAGCGGTGAAAAGATTGCGGCCGCCGAAGTCGAAGCCTGTCTGCTGCAGCACGAGGGGCTGGAGGAAGCGGCGGTGTTTTCCATGCCGCATGAGGTGACCGGCGAGCAGGTCGTGGCCGTGGTCGTGGGCAAGCCCCAGGCCCAGCTTTCGGAAGCCTTGCTGCGCGACTACGTCGCCCAACGCCTGGCCGGCTACAAGGTGCCCAGCAGGATTGTGGTGCGCGCTCAGCCTCTGCCGCGCAACCCCGCGGGCAAGATGCTCAAGGCCTCCATACGCAAGGAATGCGAGCCGCTGCTGGGCCCGCTCTGATCCACGTTATTTGCGGGTGACGGGCCGAGAAATCGGCATCCCTGTTTACCCTGGAGAACCCGCCGCTGCGCTCGCAGCGGCGGGTTTTTTTCATTGGGCCGACCCTCGGTGATGGGCGGCTAGGGTCTGTCAGTAGTCCCATCAGACGATGGGAAAAAAGCCTCCCAGCCCCAGTATGCGAATGCCAGCAAATGGCGCAACAAGAAGGGCTAGGCGCAGGTTTCGACCCGTTTGTAGCACTTTCAAAAATAAGTTTCAGAACTTAGGAGACAGAGATGAAGTTTGTGACGAACAAGACTCCACTTGCCGTAGCGGTGGGCTTGATGATTGCCGCGTCGGCCTGGGCAAAAGTGCCGGCAAATGAAGCAGATCACCTGGGCAAGGACCTGACCTGTGTCGGCGCCGTCAAGGCCGCCAACAAGGAAGGCACGATTCCCGAGTTCACGGGCAAGTGGGTGGGCGCGCCGGCCGGCGTGGCCCATGTGCAGGCCAGCGGCAAGCACCCCGTCGACATCTATGCCGACGAGAAGCCGCTGTTCAGCATCACGGCCGAAAACATGGACAAGTACGCGGACAAGCTGAGCGACGGCCAGAAGGCCATGCTCAAGAAGTACGCCAAGACTTTCCAGATTCCCGTATATCAAGGCCATCGCGACTTCCGCTATACCGACGAGGTCTGCGCGGTGCTGAAGAAGAATGCGCTGGAGTCCGAGGTCACTGAAAACGGCCTGGGCGTCAAAGGCCATTTCGGCGCCATCAACTTCCCGATCCCCAAGAACGGCACGGAAGTGATCTGGAACAATCTGCTGCCCACGCGCGCCTACACGGAGTCCATCGTGCGCGACACGGCCAGCGTGCTCTCCGACGGCTCCATCACCTACGGCCGCCAGGACAATCGCAATCTGGACATGGTCAACAAGCCCGAGAACCTCGGCAAGCCCGTGGAAGGTCCCATGGCCTACACCATGACCAAGGGCCTGCTGCCGGACCGCGAAAAAGGCGGCGTGACCAATTCGGTGGAGCCCACCAACTTCGGCAAGGACAAGCGTCTGGCCTGGGCCTACGACCCCGGCACACGCCGCGTGCGCCAGGTGCCCGAGTACGGTTTCGACCAGCCCATGGTGGGGACCGGCGGCAAGATGACCATCGACTCCGACCGCCTGTTCAACGGTTCGCCCGAGCGCTACAACTGGAAGCTGATTGGCAAGAAGGAGATGTACATCCCTGCCAACAACTACAAGATCCACCAGGCCACGGTCAAGTACGCAGACCTGCTCAAGCCGCATCACGCCAATCCCGACTTCATGCGCTATGAGCTGCGCCGCGTCTGGGTGGTGGAGGGCACGCTCAAGGAAGGCTATCGCCACCTCTACGGCAAGCGCGTGCTGTTCGTCGACGAGGATACGGGCCAGGCCGTGGCCAGCGATATGTACGACGCACGCAGCCAGCTGTGGCAGCACGCCTTCATCAACACCTATTACTCGTTCGATATCAAGGCCTGGCATGCGGGGACCTCGTTCTATCACGACCTGAATTCGGGCTCCTACATGGCCTACAACCTGTTCCAGGAGCGCCCTCTCGGACCGGTTCTGAACAAGGGCGATCTGACGCCCGCCATGTTCACTCCCGAGGCTGCGCGCAACGCCGGCAACTAAGCTTTATCAACGAGCGACTGACTATGAAAAACAATATGAAGAAACTCACGCCCATCGCCGCGGCGACGCTGCTGGCCCTGGGCATGGGTGCGGTTCACGCGGGGGAGACCATCGAGTTCGGCGACGGCCTGAAGTTCGACTGGCGCTTGAATACGAGCTACGGCCTGGGCGTGCGTCTGGCCAATCCTTCGCCTGTCATCGCCACCGACGGTGACAACAACTTCAAGAAGGGTTCGCTGACTGCGAACCGTCTTGGCGCGGTGTGGGAAAGCCGCTTGTCCAAGGGGGATAGTGGTTTCGTGCTGAACGCCAGCACCTTCTATGACGATGTCTACCACCAGACCAATGACAACAAGGGGCCGATCAGCACCTCGGGCCCGGTGAACCAGTTCACCTCGGCGGCCAAGCGCTACGGCGGAGGCTATTCGCGTCTGCTCGATACCTATGCCTACACCAGCTTCAACCTCGGCGAAAGCCGGGCCACGGTGCGCGTGGGCAAGCAGGTCGTGAACTGGGGCGAGTCCATGTACTTTGCCAATATCGCTGGTGCCCAGGGCCCCAGCGATGCGGCCAAGGCGGCCTCGCCCGGCGCGGAAATCAAGGAAATTCTGCTGCCTGAAGATCAGATATCGGCCTCGATCGAAGTGACTCCCAGGCTGTCGCTGCTGGCCCACTACCAGTTCGGCTTCCATGAGACCCTGCTGCCGGCCGTGGGCATGTACACCAGCACCACCAATCTGCTGGGTCCGGGTGCCACCTGCGGCTACAAGGTCGGTGCCAACTGCTTTCTGCCGCGCGGCAACGACATCCGTCCGAACAACTCCGGCCAGTGGGGCATTGGTTCGCGCTACCGTGTGACGGACGAGACCGAGGTGGGCCTCTACTACCTGGACTACAAGGATCGTTCGCCCAGCGTGGTGATGAATGGCGGCGGCTATCAGGTCAAGTACTTCGACGGCATCAAGATGCTGGGCTCCACGGTGAGCACGACCTTCGGCAAGTTCTCGGCCTTCGGCGAAGTCAGCTACCGCAAGGGCACGCCGGCGCTGATGGGCGCGACCGCCACGCCCGTGCGTTCGGACGTGATCCAGGGCAACGTGGGCGGCATCTTCAACATCGGCCGCACGGGCTTTGCCGACGATGTCTCGCTGGCCGCCGAAGTCTCGGGCTCGCGCGTCATGAGCGTAGACGAAGGCAGCATAGACAACCTGAGCTTCAAGACCCGCAACTCCCTGGTCGCCGGCGGAACCCTGACCCTGGGCTATCCCGGCATCTTCGAGGGCTGGGACCTGAGCGTGCCCATCAGCTACCAGTCCCAGATCAGCGGCCGCGCCATGGTCGGCACCTTCGGCGGTGGCCAGGGTGACAGCCGTCTGAGCATTGGTGCGACGTTTGTGCGCAAGAGCAATTTCTCGGTCAACGTCACCTACACCAACTACATGGGCAATCCGTCCGCGGATCCGCTGCGCAACCGCGTCCTCGCCGACCGCGATCAGCTGTCCATGACCATGAAGTATTCGTTCTAAACCCCAAGAACGAAACCTTGCTCGAAAGCCCGGGTTCGCCGGGCTTTTGTGTCTGAGCCTGGGAGTAAGCAAATGCAAATCCTGAATGAAAAAAACTGGCGCCTGGCCGGCATGGGTGCGATGTGTCTGTGGACTAGCGTGGCCTCGGCCCAGTTCATCTTCGATGCCTTGCCGCCCTTGCCCAAGGTGGTGCCGATGATGCCGTCCACGGTGCTGCAGAGCGATACCCAGGGCGAGATCCGCTACAAATCCAGCAGTCCCTACGACCTCGATGTGCTGCTGAACCAGCCGGCCAAGGCCGAGGCCACCATGGGCATGGGCAGGCTGATACTGCCGCGCGGGGCGAGCGACAGAGCACCGGTGCCCGCGATGGTGATACTGCCCGGCGGCGCCGGGGTGATTCCGGGCCGCGAGAACGAAACCGCGCAGACACTGGCCGACAACGGTATCGCGGCTCTGGTGGTCGACAACTTCAAGCCGCGCGGCATCAGCGAGGAGATGCCTTATGCGCTCAAGATCATGGGGACCTCGGAGTTCGACGCCGTGGCCGATGCCTATGCGGCGCTCAAGGTTCTGAACAAGCACCCGGCCATCGATGCCAAACGCATCGGGCTCATGGGTTTTTCCAAGGGCGGCATTGCGGCACGCATGAGCATGGACGAGCGCATACGCGACAAGCTCGCGCCCCAGCTGCCGGCGTTTGCCCTGCATGTGGATTTCTACGGTCCCTGCTATGCGGCCATACCGACGCGCAAGACCACGGGAGCGCCGCTGCTGAGCTTTCGCGCGGGCGCAGATGCCTCCAACGATCTGGTGGCCTGTGCCAAGCAGGAAGCGGCGCTGCGCCAGGCGGGCTCCGACGTGAGCACGGTGGTCTATGCGCGGGCCGGCCACGACTGGGAAAGCAGCACGCCGCGCGAGCTGACCGAGCGCCCGTATCTGGCCGGCTGCACCATAGAGTTCAACGACAAGGACCTGCCCACGCTCAACGGCCGCGCGCTGATTCCGGCCGGAGCCCAGCCGGACCGCCAGACCCGCTACCAGATCCGCGTGCAAAGCGGCGAGACCCTGGGCGACTGCGTGAAGGTCGGCTATATCAGCGGACGCGACGAAACGGCCAGAAGCCTGGCCGGCAAACAGCTGCTGCAGTTTCTCAAAGCCCGTTTTGAACTCTAGATCGGTGCTGCAGACCAGATCCAAAGCCGGCAGTCATGCCGGCTTTTTTATTGCAAGCTGATTTGCCCCAGAACGCCGGTGCGGATTGCGTAAGCAGCTGCTTTTTGGATAGCGTCCCGCGCAGGCTTAAGCCAAGGCATCGATTGCGGGCCCGGTAATGAAAAAGCCACGCAGAGCAAACTGCGTGGCCTTGAGCCGGGTCTGGGGCCCAGCGCTAGCTTCGGGGCGCGGGCTGGAGCACCGAACGGTCGCCGATCTCCAGCAGCATGCTCATGCTGCGCTGCTGAATGCGCCAGCCCTGCGGCAGCTGCACCCAGCTGTCCTCGTAGAAGCCTATGGCGTCGTAGCGCAGCTGGGAGCGCTCGCCCAAGCCGCGGTGGGCCGCGCGCACCTGGATCTTGCTGCGGACCCGGCTCGGATCGCTGGCATCCACCTCCAGATTGCCCAGCAGATGCTGGGTAGGGCCGCAGCCGTCCAGATGCGAGCTGATCATCCGGCGGACCTGCTCCAGGCCCTGGCAGGCATAGCTGCCGCCATAGAGCGTGCTGCAGTCGGGTGCGAACACCTGTTGCAGCAGCTCCCAGTCCCGCGTATCGCATGCCGTGGCATAGCGGGTCAGCACCTGGGCCAGAGCATGTTCGAGCAGCAGCTGCTCCGGCGTGCTGGCTGAGGCTTGCATCACAGCTTGCCGTTCACCGAGGACTGGGGCTCGGGCTTGAGGATGCGGCCGCCCGCATGCATGGCTGCGCCGCCCGATGCGGCGCCGGCCTGGGGCTGGCGGCGCAGCTGCCTGACGCGGGCCCTGGCTTCGGCGCCTTCCACATTGAGCCAGCAGGCCATGGCGGGCAGCAGGA
>JAFAIY010000206.1 GCA_019236485.1 Comamonas sp.
TCGGGGCGCAGCCAGCGGGTGCGCACGTCGTCCATCCAGGCGCCGCCGCGCTTGCCCTTGCGGGCCTGGGGATCCAGATAGAACTGGCCGACCAGCTGGCCGGCGCGCTCGATGCGGTAGAACTCCACGCAGGAGTTCCAGACCGGTGCCGCATCGCGGCGGATAGAGACCTCGAACAGGGTTTCGACGATCTTGAACAGCCCGGCCAGCACCTTGGGCGCTGGGAAATACTGCTTGAGCTCCTGTTCGCTGAAGGAGTAGCGAGCTTCCTTGAGCTTTTCGCCGATAAAGGCCCAGTCCCAGGGCTGGGGATTGCTCAGTCCCAGCTCCTGAGCCGCAAAAGCGCGCAGATCGGCCACGTCTTTTTCGGCATAGGGTCGTGCGCGTTGGGACAGGTCGCGCAGAAAGTCCACCACCTGCCGCGGCGTATGGGCCATCTTGGGCACCAGCGAGACTTCGCCGAAATTCTGGTAGCCGAGCAGCTGCGCTTCTTCGAGACGCAGGGCCAGGATTTCCTTGATGATGGCCGTGTTGTCGAAGCGCAGGCCCTCGCCCTCGGCCTGGTCGGAGGCCCGGGTCACATAGGCGTGATAGAGCTTTTCGCGCAGGGAGCTGCTTTTGGCGAACTGCATCACGGGCAGATAGCTGGGCATCTTCAGCGTGAGCTTGTAGCCCTCCTTGCCATCGGCCTCGGCCGCGCTCCTGGCCGCTGCCACCACATCGGCGGGCACGCCGTCGAGCTCCTGGGCCGTGGCGTAATAGGCAAAGGCGTCGGTGGCGTCGAGAGCGTTCTCGCTGAACTTCTGGGCCAGCTCGGCAGAACGAGCCTGGATCTGCGCGAAGCGCTCCTTGGCCGCGCCCTGCAGCTCGGCGCCCGAGAGCACGAAGCCGCGCATGGCATGGTCCCAGGCCGCGCGCTGCTCCTGGTTCAGGCCGGCAGAGTCTATGGCCTTGTACTTGGCGTACAGGCGCTCGTCGGCACCCAGATTGGTCCAGAACTCGGTGACCTTGGGCAGGGCCTCGTTGTAGGCCGCGCGCAGCTCGGGCGTGTCGGCCACGCTGTTGAGGTGATTGACGACGGCCCAGGCCGTGCCCAGCTTCTCGGTGGCCACATCGAGCACGGCGGAAATGCTCTCCCACCTGGCGGGGAAGTCCGGTGCAACGACGGTCTCCAGGGCCTCGCCGGCACGCGCCAGCAATGTGTCGATGGCGGGGCCAACGTCCGCAGGTTGGATGCGGTCAAACAAGGGCAGGGCGGAGGGTTCGAGAAGTGGATTGCTCATGCTCTAACAATTGCAGGCTAAGGCCGTGAAATCAAGTGCTGCCACAGCCAAAAACGCTATGGCAGCGATAGCGTCAGTCGCCTGTCAACAAAGGGAAAGCGACCGAAGCCCTGGGTCTGTCAAGCGGCGCAGCGCTCGGCCGACTCCATGGTGTTGACCAGCAGCATGGTAATCGTCATGGGGCCGACACCACCGGGCACAGGGGTGATGTAGCCCGCGACTTCCTTGACGCCCTCGAAGTCCACGTCGCCGCAGAGCTTGCCCTCGGCATTGCGGTTCATGCCAACGTCGATCACCACGGCGCCGGGCTTGACCATGTCGGCGGTCAGCACGTTCACCTTGCCCACGGCCGCAACCACGATGTCGGCCTGGCGCGTCATGGCTGCCAGATCGGCCGTGCCGCTGTGGGTGACGGTCACCGTGGCATTGGCGGCCAGCAGCATCATGGCCATGGGCTTGCCCACGATGTTGGAGCGGCCGATGACCACCGCATGCTTGCCGCGCAGGTCCTTCATGCCAATCGATTCCAGCATCTTCATGCAGCCGTAGGGCGTGCAGGCCTTGAAGCCGACCTCGCCTACCATCAGCGCGCCGGCGCTGGCCACGTGGAAGCCATCCACGTCCTTGGCCGGGGAGATGGTCTCGATGACCTTGTGGTCATCGATGTGTTTGGGCAGGGGCAGCTGCACCAGAATGCCGTGGATGGCGGGGTCCTTGTTCAGCGCTTCGACGCGGGCCAGCAGCTCGGCCTCGGTCATGGCGGCGTCGTACTTTTCCAGCACCGAATGAAAGCCCACGTCTTCGCAAGCCTTGACCTTGTTGCGCACATAGACCTGGCTGGCCTGGTTGTCGCCAACCAGAATCACGGCCAGACCGGGCGTCACGCCCTTGGCCTTGAGCGCTGCCGCGCGCGTGGCGACTTCCTTGCGCAGTTGTTCGGAGAGGGCTTTGCCGTCTATGAGTTGGGCTGTCATTGCTGTTTTACCAATAAAAATGCTGCTAGCCCTTGATGTACAAGCACTAGCAGCTATCAGAACAGGGATCGGCTAAGGCCTGGGCCTGGCCGGTGCTCCTTCAATTATCTCGCGATTGCAGAGCTCTCCAATCACGCGGGCCGGTCTTTACGCTCTCAGTTCAGGCTCGCGGCCTTGGCTGCGGCGCTGGTCTGGCCCTGGCCCAGGGCGATCTTGAGCAGATCGGCCACGGTGTTGGCGTTGAGCTTTTCCATGATGTTGGCACGGTGGGCTTCCACGGTCTTGATGGAGATGCCCAGATCGTCGGCGATCTGCTTGTTCAGGCGGCCGGCGACGATGCGCTCCAGCACCTGGGCTTCGCGGCCCGTGAGCTTGGCCAGCAGCGCGTCGCGGCTTGCGGCCTGCTGGTGGCCCGCAAAGGCTTCGCGTGCATGGTCGAGCATGCGCTCGACCAGGCCGACGAGTTCTTCCTCGTTGAAAGGCTTCTGGATGAAGTCCAGCGCGCCCTTCTTCATGGTGTTCACGGCCATGGGCACGTCGCCATGGCCGGTGATGAAGACGATGGGCAGGGGCGATTTGCGTTCCATCAGGCGGTCCTGCAGCTCCAGACCCGTCATGCCGCCCATGCGGATGTCGACGATCAGGCAGGCGACTTCGCGGGGGTCGTAGCGCGACAAAAAGGTCTCCGCCGAGTCGAAGCAGCGTACCCGGTAATCCTTGCCTTCGAGCAGCCATTGCAGCGAATCGCGAACGGCCTCGTCGTCATCCACTACGTAAACCGTGCCTTTTTTGGGTATCAAACTCATGCAATCGTCCTCTTTGTAGGTTCGCTTGTCGTGGTGAGTGTTGTCGTCTCCACACCCGTTGCCAACGGTAGCCAGAATGAAAAACGGCAACCAGTGACCTCGGGGCCATTGTAGAGGTTCTCGGCCCGCATGCGGCCGTGATGCGACTCAACAATGGAGCGGCAGAGATTGAGGCCTATGCCCATGCCTTCGCTCTTGGTCGAGAAAAACGCCTCGAACAAATGCTCGAGCACCTCGGGCGGCAGGCCCTTGCCCGTGTCTTCCACCGTGAACTCGACGCCCGGCTGGGCTTCGAACACCTGGGGGCGCACGCGCAGCTCCACGCTGCGCTGGCCTGGTGGGCGGCCCGACATGTCTATGGACTCGGCGCTGTTCTTCATCAGATTGATCAGCACTTGCTCGATCAGAATCGTGTCGGCCATCACCGGTGGCATGCGCTCGGCCACATGGGCGGACAGCTGGACGCTGCGGCGGCGCAGCTCTATGCCAGCCAGCTCCACGGCTTCGTTGACCATGTCCGAAACCTGGGCCAGCGTTCGATTGGGCTCGCTCTTCTTGACGAAGGAGCGTATGCGCTGAATGATCTGCCCCGCGCGCTGGGCCTGGTGCGCGGTCTTCTCGAGCGCGAACTTCATCTGCTCCTCGGTCAGCGTGCCGTTGGCCAGGCGGGTCAGCATGCCGCTGCTGTAATTGCTGATGGCCGTCAGCGGCTGATTGAGCTCGTGGGCCACGCTGGAGGCCATCTCGCCCATGGTGATCAGGCGGCTGGCGGCCTGGGCTTTCTCGGCCTGGGCCGCGGCCTGTTCTTCGGCCAGGCGGCGCTGGGTGATGTCGGTGGCGATCACCATCTGGGCCAGGCGGCCGTCCACCCAGCTCAGGTAGCGCGAGCGCACTTCCAGCCATTTGCCCAGGCTGGGCACGAAGATCTCGGCATTCTCGCTGCGCGACTCGGTGATGGTGTCGGCGGGCAGGCCCATGAGCTCGTCGGCATCGCTCTCGGGCCGGTGGCGCAGCGGCAGCTTGCCGGCCTGGGCCACCAGTTGCAGATGGCCTTCGGTGTGCGAGCCGAACCACTGGCGGTAGAGCTTGTTGGCAAACAGCAGCTCGGCGCTGCCCAGCGGAGCCACGGACACCGAGGCATCCAGCGCTTCCAGCACGATGGTAAAGCGCTCGTAGGAGGCCGACAGCTGCTCGCGGATGCGGTTGGGCTCGGTGATGTCGGTCATCGAAGACATCCAGCCCGTGTGCTGGCCATGGGCATCGATCAGCGGCGAGACATAGAGGCGCGCGTCGAACAAAGTGCCGTTCTTGCGCTTCACGCGCACCTGGAAGCCGCCGACTATGGTCTTGCCCGACAGTTCCTCGCGCAGTTGCGAGTGCAGATTGTCGTAATCGTTGTCGGGCCAGTAGGGGTAGGGCGGCACCTGGCCGACCAGCTCCTGCTCGCTCCAGCCCGTCATCTGGCAGAAGGCCGCGTTCACATAGGTGATGCGGCCGTGCAGGTCGAGCGCGCGCATGCCGGTCAGCACCGAGTTTTCCATGGCGCGGCGGAAATTGGTTTCGGCCACCAGGGCTTCCTGGGCACGCTGGCGGCGCCGTGTGTGGCGCCAGGTGGCCAGCAGCAGCCAGGCCGTCATGGCCGAGAGCGTGCCCACCAGCCAGAACAGGCCGCTGCCGACCACGCCCAGCGAGGTGCGGTAGGCCTGGGCGCGCAGCATCAGCGAAATGCCCACCGGCGATACCGGCACCTCATATTCATTGGCGATGGCGCGCCAATGCAGCAGCTCGCTGGGCGTCTTGCGCGGCGGCAGCGGCGTGCCGGCCAGCACCTGGCCTTCGCTGTCCATCATGGTGATCGCATAGCGCGCCATGACCTCGGTAGGCGTGCCGTAGCGCAGCAGGCTGTCGACCGAGAACTCGGCCAGCAGCTCGCCGATGTAGCGGCTGTTGTTGCTGATGGGCACATGCAGCTGCAGCAGCGGCGGCAGGTCGTCGGGCGAGGCTTTTTCCTGCACGTAAATGGGCTGCAGCATCTCCCGCGCCTGCTGATAGGCATGCAGGGTTTCGCTGCGGTGCAGGGTCTCGCCCACCGCACGCAGCTGTTCCGGCCCCACGGTGGGCGCGGCCTGGCTGTGCAGAACCTGGCGCTTGTCGTCCACCCAGGTGATGGACTGCAGCTCGGGATACTGGCTGATCAGGGTTTCGGCGCGGCTGTCGAAGTCGGTCTTGCGCATGTCGCGGTTGCCCACGTCGCGCGCCATGCGCATGATCTGCTCCTGGCGCTCGAGCAGGCGCAGGCGCACGCGCTGCTGCGCGTATTCCACGTCGCGGCGCAGCGCCTCCTGCTCGCGGTCGACCTCCTCCGTGCGCAAATACCAGAACGAGGCAATGATTGCAGCCATGAACATCAGCACCGAGGCCAGCGGTGCCAGGGCGGCATAGCGATCCTGCCGCGTGGGCGAGAGGCTGCGCCACCAGCTGCGCCACCAGCGCACAGGAGAGGCAACGGATTGCGAGCTGTCTGCGTCCTTTTTTTCTAGTTCGTGATTGCTTGTTTGCATCTCGCCAGTGTAGGGGAGAGACCTAGTGCTTTTGGCGACTATTTTTGTCGCGGGAGAGACAGTTTGGCGACTCTTTCCTGTATGTGCATTTGCAGCAAATTTTCAAATTATGAAATCGCAAGGCACGATTTGAAATCCAGAAAAAATGTGCGAAACTCGCTGCGCATCGAGACAGTGAATCGGTTTAATCCGGGGAGCGCCCGACAGGGGCTGTGCCGCGCAGCGCGCGGTGTGGCATCCGCCACCACCGCGTGATGGCCGCACTCACTGATTCGGTTTTGAGAGCCTGTATACGATCTATGCGCCTGCGGTCGTGCAGACCGTCGAATCGTGACCGGCTCTGACAGCTACCCCTCTCTCGAAGGAGACACTCAAAATGACAGCTCAGACTGACCCCCAAGGCGCTGGCTTGCCTGCCGGCCTGGACCAACAAGAATCCCGCGAGTGGATGGATGCGCTTTCGGCCGTGATCGACCGTGAAGGCGCGGACTACGCCCACAAGCTGATCGAGGAGCTGCTCGAGCACGCTCGCCAGAACAGCGTGGACATGCCGTTCTCGGCCAACACCGGCTATGTGAACACCATCGAGGCCGACCAGGAGGCCAAGTGCCCCGGCAATCTCGAGATCGAAGGCCGCCTGCGTGCCTATATGCGCTGGAACGCCATGGCCATGGTGGTCAAGGCCAACCGCATCCACCCGCCCGAAGGCGGTGACCTGGGCGGCCACATCGGCTCCTTCGCTTCGCTGGCCAATATGTTTGCGGCCGGCTTCAACCATTTCTGGCACGCCGAGAACGAGAACCACGGCGGCGACTGCCTGTACATCCAGGGCCATGTCTCGCCCGGCATCTATGCGCGCGCCTACCTCGAAGGCCGCATCACCGAAGAGCAACTGCTGAACTTCCGCCAGGAAGTGGACGGCAAGGGCCTGTCCAGCTACCCCCACCCCAAGCTGATGCCCGACTTCTGGCAGTTCCCCACGGTGTCCATGGGCCTGGGCCCGCTGATGGCCATCTACCAGGCGCGCTTCCTCAAGTATCTGCATGCCCGCGGCATTGCCAACACCGAAAACCGCAAGGTCTGGGTGTTCTGCGGCGACGGTGAAATGGACGAGGTGGAATCCCTGGGCGCCATCGGCCTGGCCTCGCGCGAGAACCTGGACAACCTGGTCTTCGTCATCAACTGCAATCTGCAGCGCCTGGACGGCCCGGTGCGCGGCAACGGCAAGATCATCCAGGAACTCGAAGGCGAGTTCCGCGGCGCCGGCTGGAACGTGATCAAGCTGCTGTGGGGCAAGGGCTGGGACGAGCTGTTGGCCAAGGACAAGGACGGCGTGCTCAAGAAGATCATGATGGAGTGCAACGACGGCGACTACCAGGCCTTCAAGGCCAACGACGGCGCCTACGTCCGCAAGAACTTCTTCGGCCGCGATCCGCGTGCGCTGAAGATGGTCGAGCACATGAGCGACGACGAGATCTGGAATCTGCGCCGCGGCGGCCACGATTCGCAGAAGGTCTACGCGGCCTTCCACGCTGCCAACAACCACAAGGGTCAGCCCACCGTGCTGCTGGTCAAGACCGTCAAGGGCTTCGGCATGGGCAAGATCGGTGAAGGCAAGAACACCGTGCACCAGACCAAGAAGCTCGGCGACGAGGACATCAAGGCCTTCCGCGACCGCTTCAACATCCCCATCCCCGACAGCCAGATCGCGGACATCCCGTTCTACAAGCCGGCCGACGACACGCCGGAGATGAAGTATCTGCACGAGCGCCGCAAGGCCCTGGGCGGCTATCTGCCGCACCGCCGCGAGAAGGCCGACGAGCACTTCACCGCGCCCGCGCTGGACACTTTCAAGGCCATCCTCGAGCCCACGCCCGAAGGCCGCGAAATCTCGACCACCCAAGCCTATGTGCGTTTCCTCACGCAGCTGCTGCGCGACAAGAACATCGGCCCCCGCGTCGTGCCCATCCTGGTCGACGAGGCCCGTACCTTCGGCATGGAAGGCCTGTTCCGTCAGATCGGCATCTACAACCCCGCAGGTCAGCAGTACACCCCGGTCGACAAGGACCAGGTGATGTACTACCGCGAGGACAAGGCCGGCCAGATCCTGCAGGAAGGCATCAACGAGGCGGGCGGCATGTCCAGCTGGATCGCGGCTGCCACCAGCTACAGCCATAGCAACCGGGTCATGATCCCGTTCTATGTGTACTACTCGATGTTCGGTTTCCAGCGCATCGGCGACCTGGCCTGGGCGGCCGGCGACCTGCAAGCGCGCGGCTTCCTGCTGGGCGGCACCTCGGGCCGCACCACGCTGAACGGCGAAGGCCTGCAGCACGAAGACGGTCACAGCCACATCCTGGCCAACACCATCCCCAACTGCATCACCTATGACCCCACCTTCGCTCACGAAGTGGCCGTGATCATGCAGGACGGTCTGCGCCGCATGGTGCAGGACCAGGAAAACATCTTCTACTACATCACGCTGCTCAACGAAAACTACCCCATGCCCGGTCTGACCGAAGGCACGGAAGAGCAGATCCTCAAGGGCATGTACATGGTCAAGCCCGGCCAGAAGGTGCCCGAGAGCGGCCTGCGCGTGCAGCTGCTGGGCTCCGGCACCATCCTGCGCGAATCCTTCTTCGCCCAGGATCTGCTGGAAAAGGACTGGGGCGTTGCCGCCGACGTCTGGAGCTGCCCGTCGTTCAACGAGCTGACCCGCGAAGGTCAGGAAGCGGACCGCTTCAACATGCTGCACCCGATGGAAACCGCCAAGGTGCCGTTCGTGGCGCAACAGCTGGCCGCTCACCCCGGCCCCGTGGTCGCCTCGACCGACTACATGAAGGCCTACGCCGAGCAGATCCGCCCCTATATGCCCAAGGGCCGTACCTACAAGGTGCTGGGCACCGACGGCTTCGGTCGCTCGGACTTCCGCGCCAAGCTGCGTGAGCACTTCGAAGTCAACCGTCACTACATCGTGGTGGCTGCACTGCGCGGTCTGGCCGACGAAGGCAAGATCAACGCAACCACCGTGGCGGAAGCCATCAAGAAGTACGGCATCAACGTCGACAAGATCAACCCGCTGCACGCCTAAGAACGGGAGACATTCAACATGGCATTGACAGAAATCAAAGTCCCCGATATCGGCGACTTCTCCGAAGTCGGCGTGATCGAAGTGCTGGTCAAGGTGGGTGACTCCATCAAGGTCGAGCAGTCGCTGATCACCGTGGAGTCCGACAAGGCCTCCATGGAAATTCCTTCGAGCCACGCCGGCGTGGTCAAGGAAGTCAAGGTCGCGCTGGGCGACAAGGTCAAGGAAGGCTCGGTGCTGGTGCTGCTGGAAACCGCAGACGCCGCTTCGGCTCCTGCGGCCGCCGCTCCCGCACCTGCTGCAGAGGCAGCTGCCCCTGTGGCAGCAGCGCCCGTGGCCGCCGCTGCGGTCGCCACCACCCAGGACATCAAGATTCCCGATATCGGCGACTTCAAGGACGTGGCCGTGATTGAGATCCTGGTCAAGGTGGGCGACGTCGTGACGGCCGAGCAATCGCTGTTCACCGTCGAGTCCGACAAGGCATCGATGGAAATCCCGTCGCCTGCGGCCGGCACCATCACGGCGCTGAGCATCAAGATCGGCGACAAGGTCAATGTGGGCGACGTGGTCGGCCAGATGACGGTGCAGGGCGCTGCTCCTGCCCAGGCTGCCGCTCCCGTGGCTGCACCTGCGCAAGCCGCTGCTCCCGTAGCCGCAGCCGTTGCGGCGCCGGTTGCTGCCCCTGTGGCTGCAGCTCCTGCCGCTGTGCCGGCCCACAATCCCACGGTGGCACCCACAGGCGCTCTGCCTTATGCATCGCCCTCGGTGCGCAAGTTCGCCCGCGAACTGGGCGTGCCGCTGGCCGAGGTCAAGGGTTCGGGCAACAAGGGCCGCATCACTGCAGACGACGTGCAGGCCTTCACCAAGTCCGTCATGGCCGGCGCCGTGCAGACCCTGGCCCAGCAGGCCGTGGCCCCCAAGTCTTCCGGCGGCAACGTCGGCGGCCTGGAAGTGCTGGCCTGGCCCAAGGTCGACTTCGCGAAGTTCGGCGCTGTCGAGCGCAAGGACCTGTCGCGCATCAAGAAGATCTCGGGCGCCAACCTGCACCGCAACTGGGTCATGATTCCCCACGTCACCAACAATGACGAAGCCGACATCACCGAGCTCGAAGCCTTCCGCGTTTCGACCAATGCCGAAAGCGCCAAGGCCAAGAGCGACGTCAAGGTCACCATGCTGGCCTTCGTGATCAAGGCGGTGGTTGCTGCGCTGAAGAAGTTCCCCGAGTTCAATGCCTCGCTGGACGGCGACACCCTGGTCTACAAGCAGTACTACAACATCGGCTTTGCGGCCGATACGCCCAACGGTCTGGTCGTTCCCGTACTCAAGGACGCCGACAAGAAGGGCATTCTGCAGATCAGCCAGGAAATGGGCGAGCTGGCCAAGAAGGCCCGCGACGGCAAACTCGGCGCTGCCGACATGCAGGGCGGCTGCTTCTCGATCTCGTCTCTGGGCGGCATCGGCGGCACCAACTTCACGCCCATCATCAATGCGCCTGAAGTCGCGATCCTGGGCCTGTCCAAGTCGGTCATGAAGCCCGTGTGGGACGGCAAGGCTTTCGTGCCGCGCCTGACGCTGCCGCTGTCGCTGTCGTACGACCACCGTGTCATCGACGGCGCCGCAGCCGCACGCTTCAACGCCTACCTGGGCGCCGTGCTGGCGGACTACCGCCGCATCCTGCTGTAAGCGCTGCCGCCGCGATGGCTTCGCCCCGCGCTCAGGCCATTCGGACGCTGCACCAGCAATGGTGCGGCCTGTTCGATGCGCCCGGAGCCGATGCAGAAGCCATTTTGCGGCGCACCTTCCAGGATTGCCGGCAGGCGCTGGAGTCCCTGCAGTCCGAGTTGCTCGCGCTGAACTATCCGGTGGAGTCCATGCTGTTCGCCAGTACCTCGCTGCCACAGCGCATTGCGCGGCTGGAGCAGGCGCTGGGCGCTCCCATCCCGCTGTCGCTGGCCTGCTTCTGGCAGGAGGTGGGTGGCGTGTCCCTGGTCAGCCTGGGCGACTACCTGCATCTGGACTTCTGGCAGGAGCAAGGTCTGGCCGATGCCTGCTGCGATGGCCTGTACATCGAAGCCCTGCATGCGGACGCGGAGGATTACTTCCTGTCCGAGTGGGAAGACTTTCAGGACAGTCCCGAGGAGTTCTATCTCCCGCTGTCACCGGATGCGCACCACAAGGACGATGTCAGCGGCGGCGCCAGCTACGGCTTGCGGGTGCAGCGGGGGCAGAGCGATGTGCTGACGCCCTGGCTGGGCTACGAAGGCAGTGCTGCCGAGCAGGACTGGGGCCAGGCTTTCGACTTCGTGGGCTACCTGCGCTGGAGTCTGCTGGTGCATGCCGGCTTTCCGGGATTTGCCGCAGAGGCCGCATTTGCACCGATCCGGGACCGGCTGCTCAGCCGGGTCGAGGTCTTTTAACGCATACATATCAGGCGCCGCCCCATGGAGAGGCCGCGGCGCCGGAGATAGGAGAATCGATATGAGTCTCATCGATATCAAGGTACCCAATATCGGCGACTTCGCCGAAGTGGGCGTGATCGAACTGCTGGTCAACCCCGGTGACACCGTGACCGTGGACCAGTCCCTGATCACCGTGGAGTCCGACAAGGCTTCCATGGAAATCCCTAGCAGCCACGCCGGCGTCGTGAAGGAAATCAAGGTCAAGGTCGGCGACAAGGTTGCCGAAGGCTCTGTGGTGCTGTCCCTGGAAGCGGCCGCCGGCGCTGCCGCGCCTGCGGCTGCCCCTGCAGCTGCCGCACAGGCTCCCGTTGCTGCACCTGTGGCCGCTCCCGTGGCTGCTGCTCCCGCTCCCGTGGCCAGCAACTTCAGCGGTACTGTGGACTATGACTGCGACGTCGTCGTTCTGGGTGGCGGCCCCGGCGGCTACTCGGCAGCCTTCCGCGCGGCCGATCTGGGCCTGAAGGTCGTGCTGGTCGAGCGTTACAAGACGCTGGGCGGCGTGTGCCTGAACGTGGGCTGCATCCCCTCCAAGGCGCTGCTGCACGTGGCCGCCGTGATGGACGAGGTCAAGCACCTGGAAGTGGCGGGCGTGAAGTTCGCGGCTCCCGAGGTCAACATCGACCAGCTGCGCGGCCACAAGGAAAAAGTCATCGGCAAGCTGACCGGCGGTCTGGGCCAGATGGCCAAGATGCGCAAGGTCACCATCGTGCGCGGCTACGGCAACTTTGTCTCGGCCAACCATATCGAGGTCGAAGAGACCTCGGGCGACGGCCAGGACAAGACCGGCAGCAAGAAGATCGTTCAGTTCAAGAACGCCATCATCGCTGCAGGCTCGCAGGCCGTGCACCTGCCCTTCATGCCCAAGGACCCCCGCGTGGTCGATTCGACCGGCGCGCTGGACCTGAAGGAAGTGCCCAAGCGCATGCTGATTCTGGGCGGCGGCATCATCGGCCTGGAAATGGGCACCGTCTACAGCACGCTGGGCGCGCGCCTGGACGTGGTGGAAATGATGGATGGCCTGATGCAGGGCGCCGACCGCGATCTGGTCAAGGTCTGGCAAAAGATGAACGCGCCGCGCTTCGACAACATCATGGTCAACACCAAGACCGTGGGTGCCGAAGCCACGCCCGAAGGCATCAAGGTCACGTTCGCTCCTGCCAAGGACGGCGTCACCGTGCCCGAACCCCAGACCTACGACCTGGTTCTGCAAGCCGTGGGCCGCACGCCCAACGGCAAGAAGATCAGCGCCGACAAGGCTGGCGTGGCCGTGACCGATCGCGGCTTCATCGACGTCGACATCCAGATGCGCACCAACGTGCCCAACATCTTTGCGATCGGCGACATCGTGGGCCAGCCCATGCTGGCGCACAAGGCCGTGCACGAAGCGCATGTGGCCGCTGAAGTCATCGCTGGCGAGCTGCAAGGCAACAAGGAACTGGCTGCTGCCGCTTTCAACGCCCGCGTGATTCCTTCGGTCGCCTACACCGACCCCGAAGTGGCATGGGTGGGCCTGACAGAAGACCAGGCCAAGGCACAAGGCATCAAGGTCAAGAAGGGCCTGTTCCCCTGGGCTGCTTCCGGCCGCGCCATCGCCAACGGCCGCGACGAAGGCTTCACCAAGCTGCTGTTTGACGACTCCCCCGAAGCCCACGGCCACGGCCGCATCCTGGGCGGCGGCATGGTCGGCACGCACGCCGGCGACATGATCGGTGAAATCGCCCTGGCCATCGAAATGGGCGCCGACACCGTCGACATCGGCAAGACCATCCATCCCCACCCAACCCTGGGCGAGTCCATCGGCATGGCGGCGGAAGTGGCGCATGGTTCCTGTACGGACGTGCCGCCTGTGCGCAAGTAAGCGTAGCGGTCAGGTCTCCGTACTTGCTCAAAACAAAGGCAGCCTTCGGGCTGCCTTTTATATTTTGATAGCTGCTTGTGCTTGATTTATAGGCTCGGAGGGCGATCTTTACGCATATCTCTTGCTGGAGACTTTGAATCGATGAAAGATCTTCTTTGTAGTGCGAAAGTGTTCGGCTATTGCGTGAATTAGTGCTATCTGACTAAAACCTGTTAAATCAAGATAAGCAGAGGTTAATATTTATTTTTTGTATTTTTCGTATTCATCCTTGTAAACTTGAATAATTTCATCGTGAAATTCTCTTCTTCTACTGCTCAAGGTGGTTAGTTTCAAAGAAATGTTTTTATAAATTATATTATGTGCTTGATTTTTAAGACTTTTTTCTTCAATTGAATCAATACAACATGTCTCTTCATTCAGAACCTTGTTGACTAAAAAAAAGCAAATCCTCTTTGCTGATCTGCTCTAAGGATTTGTATGATCCATCCTCTGAAAGGTAAAATCCATTATCATTTTCAATTTTTAATAAATTCATAGTCTTCTTTCCTCTTTTCATAGGCAGGAAATCCTGCCTCAAGGGCATTTAAAACTGATGTATGGCTCTCTATTTTTGAGCCGTCAACAGACAAGAGATTTTTATCACCAACATAACCTGAGTAAATTTTATATACTATTTTTGAATCGATATTCTCTTTTGCAGAATGAAGAATGTAGTTTGCACCAATTGATGCTCCAATAGTGCTGTTATGCGTAACAACAATAACGGGCATTGTTTGTGAAATATTTTTTATTAATTGATTTACTTCAGAGTTTAAGAAAATATTATCAAAAGATGATTCTGGTTCATCAATTAGTAGTATGTCATAGTTTTGAGCATCTTTTATTTCTTGTAAAAGCCTAAACTCAGATCGTTCTCCGCCTGATACTGGGTATCCATCTTTATTTAATATTTCATAATTTATTTTTACAAAAAGCTTGTAAAAATCAGAAGATGAAATTGAATCAAGCTCCTTCAATGCATTCAAGTATTCATACGGAATTTTGTATTTTGCAAATGCTTGTGAAAATTGACTTCTTCGTTTTAATGTACTTCCCAGTTCGGTGGCATTTTTAAACTCTTCTTTACTTGCTTTTATATTGAATCCTTGAATGCTTTCGCTATGGATAACCGAATTTGTTTGGAGGTTTTTTATGATTGAGTTAAATTTTTCAACCTTTTTTTCTTCAAAAGCTATTTGATATAAATCAATCTCTGAGATGGATGTTGCTGATGTGTGAAGAGATAGGCTTTGCTTAACATCTTTTAATATTTCATTAACAAAGGATTTCTTTTTTTATATCTAGTTTCTCTACTCTGGATACTTCAATTAATTCAATTATTAAATTATTTAAGCTATCTGTTGATATGTGCTTGCTAATTAAATTGGAGTATTCGGAGTGTTCAATTATTGTCTTGATTGCTTCAATTAATGTTGCAATATTGGATTTCGAGCTTATTGAGAAGAGTTCTTCAGAAAATAATTTGCATTTTGAAAAAAGGTCTTGATTTTGAAATTCGACAGCAGATTTTTTTAATGATTCTATATAGCCATCAATTGATTTAATATTGGTTATTAAATTTATCTTCGAAACATCATCCAGCATTTTTTTAATGCCTGACAGATAGTCATCAACAACAACACCTCGTTTAGACTCAATTTCAGTTTTGAAAGAATCATCATCATCTTTCCCTTGAACTAAAGAAAACTGTCTTATGTATTTTGTTCTTTTGATTGACTTTGTAATTTCTTCCAACGTATGAGTCTTACCACTTGACCTAGGTCCAATTAAAATATTTAACCCGGTTGATATTTTTTGACCATTCTGAAATATCTGCCAAAGACTATTTCCATCTTCTTTTGATAAGAAGACTTTAGTTTTGTCTTTTAAGCATAGCTTAATTGATTCTAGGCTTATTTCACCGCAATCTAAATATGTTTGTCTCGGCGCAAAAGAACCCATGTCTTTTCGTATTCGAGTATCGCTGAAAAGTACGGGAGTTAATTTTGAACTATCTTTTATGTTTCTTATAAATTTTTTTGCGCTATCAACTTCACCTGAGGAAATGAAAGGCTCTAGCTTTTCTAGAGTACTTCCATAAATAGGTGGTTTTTTATCGTAATGTGGAATTATTAGATAATTGTTTAAGTCGACGAATATTTTATGAAGCTCTTCAAAAGTAATACTGTCAGTGTTTTTTATAATTTTTTCTCTGACTTTGTTGCATTTTTCTTGAAAATCGTCAACTTCTGTTTCTTTGGCAATTAATAAAATGTGACCATATTCTAGATTTATCTCTATTCCGGGGAATACGGTAATTCCGAGTGTTTCTTTGATTTGTAAATACTGTTCTGTATTAAATAGATCATGGTTTGTTATAGCAACTGCATCTAGTTGACAATCATTTACGTATTTTTTGAAGTTTTCAATGCAGAAATCAAAATGTTTATCGCTTATGGTTGGAATTGTATGGATATGAAAATCAATTTTTTCATAATTAAATTGAATTAATTTAAATCGAAATAATATTCTTGAGGCCATAAGAAACACGGCCCAAACCGCGACTTAGTCACAAACTCAATACCCGCCTGCTTGGCCGCAGGCGTGAGGTAATGCCGATCTCCTTCAGCTGTCAGTAATTTCGCTTCAACAGCCTTGGCCAACCATTCGGCAGTCTTCATGCCGTGCTTGGCTGCAATTTTTGAAGTGGAGAGTTTTTGTGTGCCATTGCTACTGACTTCCTCATCGCTGCCATCTGCATTTCCATTGGCGGGAGCGGATTCCTGCTCGACGGAACTGACCCGCTCCATGGTGATGCGCACTTCATCGCTGATTCGGATGATGCGCTGCGCTTCTTCATAGGTGTCTTTGTAGAGTTCGGCATCGTCATCGCGGCGGATAAGGATGCCCATTTCGTTGTTATTGATCTGGCTGAACTCGTAGAGGTTCAGGCTGGTGACGATGGCGTTTTCTTCGTTCAGATAGCACTTGGCATGCAGGTTTTTGCAAAAGCTGGTGCGGATATAGCTTGCGCCTTGAGCCATTCGATTTCCTGCGGCTGCAGCTCGCTTTTGCCGTAGACGATGCGTACATCGATCTTGAGGCGGTTTTTGTCTTCCAGCAGCTCCTTGATACGGTCATTGAGCTTGAGAAAGGGGCTGATGAGAACCAGCCTTTCTTTGGCGCCTTTGATCAATTCTTCTAGAAAGTAATTGGTCGCTGACGTGTTTAGGAATTTGGCCATGTTGTTTCAACTACTGTGCAAGATGTCTCCTACAGCTGAGTCTAAGTGCAACGTTGCGGTTTTTCTAAAAATCGCTTTCAAACGACAAGATTAAGATGTACGGTCCCAGGAAGTCATGGTGCATTCTTCAACTCAG
>JAFAIY010000249.1 GCA_019236485.1 Comamonas sp.
CGAGGCCGGCATGCGCATCAATCGCGAAGAGGTCTTTGGCCCCGTGGTCAGCGTGATCCGCGTCAAGGACTATGAGCAAGCGCTGGCCGTGGCCAACGACACGGAATTCGGCCTGTCGGCCGGCATTGCGACCACCAGCCTCAAGCACGCGAGCCACTTCAAGCGCCACAGCCAGGCCGGCATGTTGATGGTGAATCTACCCACGGCGGGGGTGGACTACCATGTGCCGTTCGGCGGGCGCAAGGGCTCGAGCTACGGCCCGCGCGAGCAGGGCCGCTATGCGCAGGAGTTCTACACCGCGGTCAAGACGGCCTATACCCTGGCCTGATAGGACCCGGAGGCCGGAGTGGTCCTCAGCGCATTTCCATCTCCACGGCCTCCTGCGACAGATCCCAGCCCAGCACAAACACCTGGTACTGGGTCTGGCCGCCGGCATCGATCCAGGTCTCGGGGCCGAACTCGCGCATATTGCCGAGCAGGCTCAGGCCCTCGCGCAGCGGGCTGGCATCGGTCTGCTCGGCCAGCACAAAGCCGCCGTCGCTGCTGCGCAGGGCCACGCGACCGCTTGAAGGTTTGAAGGCGACAACAGTGGCTTGATCCGACATGGCTGCTCCGTTTCTGCTGGCCACCAGTCTAAACAGCCGCGCCAGCCCCTGCTAGCCCACGCAATTCGAGCAATGTGTTCCATGGGCGGGACGATCTCCGTTAGGCTTGGGCCATTTCCTCGCTACAACCAACACGCCCATGCTTTTTGTTCTGTTCAAACTTCTGCACCTGCTCGCCGTCATCATCTGGGTCGGCGGCATGTTCTTCGCCCATTTCTTTCTGCGCCCCGCGGTCCAGGGGCTGCAGCCGCCGCAGCGAGTGACGCTGATGCGCGATGTGCTGCAGCGCTTTCTGGCCACGGTGCTGGTGCTGGTCGTCGTGGTCCTGGCCTCGGGCGTGGGCATGATCGCCAGCATCCATGCCATGGCCAAACAGGCGGGCAGTCAGTTCAACATGCCCGCGACCTGGATCGTGATGAGCCTGCTGGGCCTGCTGATGATGGGCGTGTTCGGCCATATCCGCTTTGCACTGTTCAAACGCCTGGACGCGGCCGTCCAGGCCGCGGACTGGCCCGCGGGCGGCAAGGCGCTGGAGAGCATACGCAAATGGGTGGCGTTCAATCTGGCCCTGGGCCTGGTGATCGTGGTGGTGCTGCGCGTGCCTCTGTAAGCAACCCGGCGATGCCACAAGCCCGGCCGGAGCATGGCCGGGCTTTTTTATTTCCGCATCGAAAAGTCACCAAGCCCTTTCCCACAAAGCGCTAGAAGCTTCATTTTCAGTAGCAATTCAGCTCCCGGAGGTTGCAGGCGCTCACCCTGTTGCGATTGAGGTCGAACACAAAACCGCTGCCTTGCGTAATAATTGCCTCTGCAATCATTGACCAGACAAACATTGGCATCACAAGTGCATCATGAGCTCCAGCACTCTTATTGATCCCGGCGACGAGTCGACCTTCTTCTACCAGGACGGCGTCTACACGCCCGACCAGAGCATAGGCTTTCTCATGCGCCGCGTGCTCAGCTCCATTCTTCAGGTCGCGGACGGCCAGCTGGCCGAGCACGGCCTGACCTATGTGCAGTGGCTGCCGCTGTACAAGCTGCTGATCTGCGCCGACACCACGAATGCCTCGCTGGCCAAGGACCTGGGCATGGACCCGGCCTCCGTCACGCGTGCGCTGGACCGCATCGAGGCCAAGGGCCTGCTGCAGCGCGAGCGCTCCACCACGGACCGCCGCGTCGTGCACCTGGTGCTGACCGACGAGGGCCGCCGCGTCGCCAAGCAGGTGCCCAAGGTGCTGGCCAAGGTGCTCAACTGCCACCTCAAGGGCTTCAACCATGAGGAATGCACGCTGATGCTGTCCCTGCTGCAGCGCATGCTGAGCAACGGCGATGCGCTGCGCGAAGCCATGAGCTGCGCGGCGCACGAGCCCGGCGCCAAACCCGCGGCCTAGGCCGAGCGACCGGCTTTTCACCCCTGCCCCATTTCAATAAAAACCACTGGCAATCCGCTATGACTTCCCGCACCACAAGCTCCGCGCTCAAACCCGTGACTGCCGCAGCCGCCCTGCTGGCAGCGCTGACCCTGGCCGGCTGCGCCTCGCAAGGCCCCCAGCACCCGCCGTTGGCGCAGCTCAACGCCGCCGACCTGGGCCTGGCCGCCGCAACCGATAAAAACGCCGCCAGCGACGCCACGGCCCTGTCCTCCTCCCAGTGGTGGACCGGTCTCGGCGATGAGCGGCTCAACCAGCTCATAGGCCAGGCCCTGGCCGGCAACCCCAGCCTCGCGGCCAGCAACGCGCGCTTTGAAAAAGCCGCGGCCCTGGCCACGGCCAGCAGCACGGCCAGCGACGTCCACGGCACGCTGAGCGCCGATGCCACGCGCCAACGCTACAGCGCCAACGGCCTGTTCCCGCCACCGCTGGCCGGAAATATCTTCAACAGCGGCAATCTGCAGGCCGGACTGTCCTGGTCGCCGGACTTCTTCGGCAAGCATTCGGCCGATCTCGAAGCCGCCCTGGGCCAGGCCCGCGCGGCCAAGGCCGATGGCGCCGCCGCGGCCAACCAGCTGGCGGCCCAGGTGGCGCGCAGCTATGTGGGGCTGGCCCGTCTGCTGGCACAGCGCGAGGTCGCGGAACGCACTCTGGGCCAGCGCCAGTCGCTATTGAGTCTGAGCGAGCAGCGCACCCAGGCGGGACTGGACAGCCAGGTGGAGCTGACCCAGGCCCAGGCCGGCATGCCCGATGCGCGCACGCAGATCGAGATGCTCGACGAGCAGATCACGCTGGCGCGGCGCACCATTGCCGTGCTCTGCGCCCAGGCTCCCGAGGCGCAGAACGCGCTCGCGCCCAGCCTGGCCGCGCTGCGCATCCAGCCCGTGCCCCAGATGCTGGGCGCCGACCTGCTGGGCCGCCGCCCCGACGTGGTGGCCGCGCGCTGGCGCGTGGAAGCCGCGACGCGCGGCATAGACTCGGCCAAGGCCGACTTCTACCCCGACGTCAACCTCACGGCTTTCGTGGGCCTGTCGGCCCTGGGCCTAGACGATGTGTTCCAGGGCAGCTCGCGCCAGCTGGGCATCACGCCCGCGCTGCGGCTGCCGATCTTCGACGGCAAGCGCCTGCGCGCCCAGCTGCGCGGCAAGCAGGCCGATCTGGATACGGCCATTGCCCAGTACAACGGCGCGGTGCTCGATGCCGTCAAGCAGGCCGGCGATGCCATCGCCTCGGTGCAGTCGCTGGACCGCCAGCAAAAGCTGCAGGCCGAGTCGCTGTCCAAGGCCGAGCGCGCCTATGACTTTGCCGTGCAGCGCTACAAGGCCGGCCTGGGCAACCAGATCACCGTGCTCAACACCGAAACCCAGGTGATCACCCAGCGCCGCCTGGCCGTGGACCTGCAGGCGCGCGAGCTCGACACCCGCGTGGCCCTGGCCGCGGCCCTGGGCGGCGGCTGGAGCGACGACACGCAATCCGTGCAGGCCGGCGGCAACTGAGCCCCTATTCCATCACCGCAGCGCGGCCGCCAGCCCCGGGGCCGCGCCCAGGCAGCAAAACCATTCACAGATAACAAAGCGCCAACATCATGACCGACAACACCAAGCCTCAGAATGCCGCACCGCAAGCGCCCGCTGCCGCATCCCCTACCGCCAACCCCACGGGCCGCCGCAAGGGCCTGACCATAGTGGCCGCGGCTGTGGCCGTGGCCGCCATCGCCTGGGGCGGCTGGCACTGGGTGGTGGCCCGCAACTACCAGACCACGGACAACGCCTATGTCGCGGGCAATGTGGTGCAGATCACGCCCCAGGTCGGCGGCACCGTGATCAGCATAGGCGCCGACGATACCGACTATGTGAAAGCCGGCCAGGTGCTGGTGCAGCTGGACCCCGCCGACGCCCTGGTGCAGCTGGCCCAGGCCGAATCCCAGCTGGCCCAGACCGCGCGCCAGACCCGCACGCTGTATGCCAATAACGCACCGCTGGCGGCCCAGGTGGCCCAGCGCGAGGCCGATCTGCTGCGCCTCAAGGCCGATGCTGCCAAGGCCAGCGATGACGTGGCACGCCGCCGCCCGCTGACCGTCACCGGTGCCGTGGGCAAGGAAGAGTTCGACCATGCCAAGGCCCTGGCCACGGCCGCCGACAATGCCGTGGTCGCGGCCGAAGCCGCGGTGCGCGCGGCCAAGGCCCAGCTGACGGCCGCCGAAGCCCAGACCAAGGGCACGACGGCCGAAGGCTTCCCCTCGGTGCTGGCGGCCGCAGCCAAGGTGCGCGAGGCCTATCTGACGCTGCAGCGCACGCGCCTGATCTCCCCCGTCGACGGCTATGTGGCCAAGCGCGGCGTGCAGCTGGGCCAGCGCGTGGCCGCGGGCTCGCCCATGATGACCGTGGTGGACCTGCACAACCTCTGGGTCGATGCCAACTTCAAGGAAAGCCAGCTGGCCGATCTGCGCATGGGCCAGAAGGTGGAGCTGACCGCCGACGTCTATGGCGACAAGGCCAGCTACGAAGGCAAGGTGATCGGCCTGGGCGCCGGCACGGGCTCGGCCTTCTCGCTGCTGCCCGCGCAGAACGCCACGGGCAACTGGATCAAGGTGGTGCAGCGCGTGCCGGTGCGCGTGAGCCTGGCGCCCGAAGCCCTGGTCAAGCATCCGCTGCGCGTGGGCCTGTCCATGGACGTGAAGGTCGATATCCGTGACCGCGACGGCCTGGCCCTGGCCAATGCCCCGCGCACCGAGCCCGTCGCGCAGACCGCGGTCTACGACGGCACGCTGGCCCAGGCCGAGGAGCGCATCCAGCGCATCATCGGCGGCGAAAGCCTGGCCGCTCTGACCTCCGTCGACGGCGTGCCCACGGCCCGCCCCGCAGCCCAGGCCGCGGTCAAGGCCGAGGTCCCCGCCGCCGAGCAGGCCAAGTAAACCGGATCTGCCATGACTTCCACTTCCTCAGTCACGCCAGCCGCCGACGGCGCCGGCGCAGCGCCGCCGCCGGCCCTGCCACAGCGCCAGCCCGTGCCGCTCAAGGGCGCACAGCTGGCTCTGGGCACGCTGGCCCTGTCGCTGGCGACCTTCATGAACGTGCTGGACTCCTCCATCGCCAACGTGGCCATTCCGGCCATCTCCGGCGATGTGGGCGTGAGTCCCAGCCAGGGCACCTGGGTCATCACCAGCTTTGGCGTGGCCAACGCCATCTCCGTGCCGCTCACCGGCTGGCTCACACAGCGCTTCGGCGCCGTGCGCCTGTTCACCATGAGCGTGCTGCTGTTCGTGCTGACCTCCTGGCTCTGCGGCTTTGCCTCCTCGCTGGAGATGCTGGTGCTGTTCCGCGTGCTGCAGGGCGCGGTGGCCGGCCCCATGATTCCGCTGTCGCAGACCCTGCTGCTGTCCAGCTACCCGCCGGCCAAGGCCGGCGTGGCCCTGGCCCTATGGGGCGTGACCACGCTGGTGGCGCCCGTGGTCGGGCCGCTCTTGGGCGGCTGGATCACGGACAACATCTCCTGGCCCTGGATCTTCTATATCAACGTGCCCGTGGGCCTGCTCTCGGCCCTGATGACCTGGAACATCTACCGCGACCGCGAAACCCCGACGCGCAAGCTGCCCATAGATACCGTGGGCCTGACGCTGCTGGTGCTGTGGGTGGGCGCGCTGCAGCTGATGCTGGACAAGGGCAAGGAGCTGGACTGGTT
>JAFAIY010000336.1 GCA_019236485.1 Comamonas sp.
GCGCAATGTGGCCGTGGCCATGGGCAATGCCTTGCGTGCCGCCGAGGACGAAGCGCAGAAGCAGGAGCTGATCCGCGCCTTGCAGCTGCGCGCCGCGCACGAGGATGCCGTGGTGCGCGAGCATGTGGCCTGGGCGCTGGCCCAGGCGCGCGACTAGCGCAGAAAGCCCAGGCTGCGCAGGCGTGCCTCCAGCGTGTCAGTGAACAGCGCATAGCCCTGGGCATTGGCATGAACCTGATCGGCGCGCAGCGCCGGCTGGCTCAGCACCTCGGACCAGGCGTTTGCCAGCAGCGCCACCTTGGCCTGACCGGCCACTTGCTCGAACAGCGGGTGATCCTTGAATTTGGCGGTGACCGCCGTCATCAGACTCAGCTGGGGCACGGCGACCAGCAGCACGGGCACCTGCCGGCTCTTGAGCAGGGCCAGCATGGCTTGGAGCTGGCCCTGTGTGAGGGTCGCACTTTGCTGCTGCAGAAAGTCGTTGCCGCCCGCGCAGAGTATGACCAGGGCCGGCGCGTGCTCGTCCAGCAGGCCGGGCAGCCTGGCCGCGATCTGGGTCGAGGTCTCGCCGGGCACGCCGGCATTGACAAGCTTCCAGCCGCTGCGCCGCTGCAGCTGTGCGGGCCAGGCCTGCTCGGGGGCCGCGCCGCTGCCAAAGGTCAGCGAGTCGCCCAGTGCCAGCACCGTGGCGCCCGCGGCCAGGGCCTGGGCTTGGTTGCCGGACTTTCTGCCGCAGGCCGCCAGGCTTCCTAGAGTCAAGGCGCCGAGCAGGCCCAGTTGCGCGAGCCGCTGCAGATGGGCGCGGCGGCGGTTCAAGTCCTGGGTCCTGGCGTGCATATTGCTCCCTTCGATCTGGCGACTGTCTGGCCGCAGTATAGAAAGTCCTGCGGCAGAGACTTAAGCAGCCAGGATGGGCGTCGCAGCGTTCTATCGGCTACAGCGCGAGCCGGGTGCCGACTCCTTGCAGCAGATCAAGCCCTCCGGCTTATTTGTGTTTATCAAGGGTAAACACTGATGAATTCAGGGCGTGTAGAACAAAAAGGAATTAGCGGCGCTTTTAGTATTTGCAGTTCGTTATTTGCGAACCTCATGAGGAGACCCTTTATGAATCGTCGTCTGTGGATGGGCCTGACCTTGGCTCTTGCAACGGCTGGTGTTTCGACCGGTGCGATTGCCGACGCCAACTTCCCCGCCAAGCCGATCAAGCTTCTTGTGCCTTTTGCAGCAGGCGGCACGACCGACATCATTGCGCGCGTGATCGCCGACCCGCTGGGCAAGGAACTGGGCCAGCCCGTGATCGTGGACAACAAGGGCGGTGGCGGCGGCGTGATCGGCGCGCAGGAAACCGCGCGTCAGAAGCCCGATGGCTACAACCTGGGCATTTCCACCCTGTCGACCATGGCCACCAATCCGGCCATCAACCCCAAGACGCCCTACAACCCGCTGACGGACTTCACGCCCATCATCAATATTGCGGCCACGCCCAATGTGATCGCCGTGAACCCCAAGTTCCCCGGCGCAGCCAACTACAAGGCTTTCGAGGCCGAACTCAAGGGCCATCCCGGCAAGTATTCCTATGGTTCTTCGGGCACGGGCGGCATCCAGCACATGCTGATGGAGCTGTACAAGTCGCTGACCGGCATCCAGATGACCCATGTGCCTTACCGCGGCGCAGGCCCGGCACTGAACGACGCGGTTGCCGGCCAGATTCCCATGATTCTGGACAATCTGCCCTCGGCACTGCCTTTCATCAAGGACAACCGCCTCAAGGCCGTGGCCGTGGCTGCTCCCCAGCGCCTGGCCGTGCTGCCTGACGTGCCCACCTTCAAGGAAGTGGGTCTGGAGCAGGTGAACCGCATGGCTTCCTACGGCATTCTGGGCCCCAAGGGCATGGACAAGGCCGTGGTCGACAAGATCAATGCCGCTGTGAAGAAGGTGCTGCAGGACCCGGCCGTGAAGAAGCGCATCGAAGACACGGGTTCGCTGGTGGTGGGCAACTCGTCTCAGGAATTCGCCAAGGAACTCAAGGACGAGTACGAAACCTACAAGCAGGTCGTGGCCAAGCAGAAGCTGACGCTGGACTAAGCATCCGACCAGCTGCTTGATTTGCTATTTAAATAAAAGCAGTTGGCGCTGATACAGCAAGCCCGAAGTGCCGAAAAGGCCTTCGGGCTTTGTTTTTTGGGGCTCAGGCTTGCAGCCACTCCCAGCGCGGCAGCTCGCCAGGGTTCAGGTTGGCGATGCGGGTTTCGCCCAGCTCTTTTTCCAGATGGATAGGCTGCCAGCCGGGCAGGCTGTTCTCATCGTCCCCCTCGGTGATGCGGCTGAACTGCGCATCCTCCAGCGCATTCAGCAGGCGGTTGGCATGGGTGACCACGATCAGCTGCGTCTGGCGTGCAGCCTGCGTGATGAGGCGGCCCAGCGCCGGCAGCAGGTCCGGGTGCAGACTGGTTTCGGGTTCGTTGAGCACCAGCAGCTGCGGCGGGCGCGGGCTGAGCAGGGCCGCGATCAGCAGCAGATAGCGCAGCGTGCCGTCGGAAAGCTCGGCCGCGCCCAGCGGGCGCAGCAGGCCGGGCTGGTGCATCTGCAGCAGCAGGCGGCCGCCTTCGCCGGCAATGCCGAGGCGGGCTCCCGCAAACGCATCGGCCACGGCCTGCTCCAGCGCCTCGAGGTCGCCGATTTCCTGAATCGTCAGCAGCGCGGCCGCCAGGTCATGGCCGTCGCCGCTGAGCACCGGCGTATAGCAGCCCAGCTGGGGCTGGCGCGCGGGGGCGTCGACATCGGTGCGGAAATGGTCGTAAAAGCGCCAGGCGCGGATCTCCTCGCGCAGGGTGATGATCTCGGGTGCGCCGCGCGGGTCCACCAGCTCGGTCATCATGCTGGCCCAGCGCGCGACGGGGCGCTCCAGCGTCTGCCAGCGCGCATGGCCTGAAGACGGCGAATCGCTGCGCAGGCGCAGGGCCGGGCCCTTGCGTTCCACCAGCAGGCTGGCAGGGCGGCATACAGGGCCGGCCCAGACGGCTTCGCTCTTGATTTCGGGGTCCTGCGCAAACGGCCGGGGCACGCTGGACGGTGCGGGCCTGCCCAGCGCAATCGCATAGCTGAGCCCGTCCCAGCCATGGCTGGCAAAGCCCAGCTGCAGGCGCTCGGTCTTGCTGCGCACCGAGCCCTGCACCGGGTACTCGCCGCGGCGCATGGCGGCCGAGATCTCCTCGGGGCCGGCCCAGAGCGTGGAGGGCAGGCCGCCCTCGCGCACCAGGGATTGCACGGCGCCGCCATAGGCGATCTCGCCCAGCAGGCGCAGCGCCTTGTAGACGCTGCTTTTGCCGCTGCCATTGGGGCCGGTCACCACGGTCAGGCGCCCCAGGGGCATGATCAGATGGCGCAGGCTGCGGTAGTTGGCAATGGCGAGTGTGGCGAGCATGGGGGCGGCTGAAGCAATTCCGGCCCATGGTAGCAGCGCCAGCGTGTACGCTTGGCCCATGTCTGAAGCCGAGAAAAAAACGCGTCAAGCCATGGTTCCCGAGGAGTGGCCGCTGCCCCTGCCAGCGAGTCAGGACGCCATGGATCTGTTCATAGACGCTTTGCTGCTGGAGGACGGTCTGTCGCGCAACACCCTGGCCGCCTATCGCCGCGATCTGACGGCCGTGGCCCGCTGGCTGGCCAGCCTGACGCCGCCCAGGACTCTGGATGCCGCGCAGGAAGCCGATCTCCAGGGCTATTTCACGGTCCGCGTGGACGAGACCAAGCCCACCTCGTCCAACCGGCGCCTGACGGTGCTGCGCCGCTACTTCCACTGGGCGCTGCGGGAAAAGCGCGTGGCCGCGGACCCTACGGTGCGCATGCTGGCCGCCAAGCAGGCGCCGCGCATGCCCAAGACCCTGACCCAGGCCCAGGTCGAAGCCCTGCTGCAGGCCCCGGATGTGGATACGCCCCTGGGCCTGCGCGACCGCGCCATGCTGGAGCTGATGTATGCCAGCGGCTTGCGTGTGAGCGAGCTGGTCACGGTGCGCCTGCACGAGCTGGACCTGCGCGCCGGCGTGCTGCGCGTGACGGGCAAGGGGCGCAAGGAGAGGCTGCTGCCCTTCGGCCAGGAGGCGCAATGGTGGCTGGAGCGCTATCTGCATGAGGCGCGCGCCGCGATTCTGGGCGGGCAGCAGAGCGAGGAGGTATTTGTGACCCAGCGCGGCGCGGGCATGAGCCGCGTGATGTTCTGGGTCATCGTCAAGAAATGCGCGCAGCTGGCCGGCGTGACCTCGCCGCTGTCGCCGCACACGCTGCGCCATGCGTTTGCTACCCATCTGCTCAACCATGGCGCGGACCTGCGCGTGGTGCAGATGTTGCTGGGCCATGCCGACATCTCCACCACCACCATCTACACCCATGTGGCGCGCGAGAGGCTCAAGGCCTTGCATGCCGAGCACCATCCGCGTGGCTAGCGCCGGCGCGGGGGCTCAGCCTGCGGGCGGCCTGGCGCCGACCTCCATGTAGTACAGGCCCCAGACCGCGGCCTGAAAGCGCTCCTTGAGCGGCAACTGGCCAAGTTCGGCGATCTGCTGCGGCGCGTAGATGCTCCACAGCGGGCCCAGGCCGCCCATGGCCAGCGGCAGCCCGTCGAGCTGCGTGGCCAGCAGCATGCGCCAGCGCAGGGCCTGGGCCAGGGGCATCCGGCTGCGGTAGCCGTCTATGCCCTGCAGGGTCAGCCAATGCTCTTGGGCCAAGGCCTGGCCCAGGTCCAGGCCGGCGGCCTGCAGCACATGCTCTAGCAGCGGGCCGCGCAGACCGTGCTCGGCCTCGTCGTACTCGAGTGCGGTTCTCAGCGTGTGCTGCTCCAGGCTGTTGAGCGCATCGAGCCCGCAGGACCAGGCGGCGTCAAACCGGTAGCCGTGGGTGATCAGCATGCGGTCGCCGGCGGCCTGGAGCTTGCCGCGATTGGCTTCTATGCCCGGGCCGGAAATGGTCAGAACCACGGGCTGCAGGCCGTTGAGCACGCAGGTCTGGGTCGCCGACCTGGCGGCCTGCGCGGCCGCGGGCAGAGCCAGGGCTGCGGCGCAGGCGGCACTGCCGCGCGAGAGCAGATTGCGACGTGAGAGAGTGTTGGGATCGGTCATGGAGCACTTTCTGCAAAGCCTGGGCCGCAGTCTAGCGGCAGGCCGGGCTGCGGGTCCAGTCCTGCGGCGGATTGCCTGCCGCGGCCGGAGTGGCCATCCCAGCCGCGCCCGACCCGTTTGAAGCCGCCTAATCCGATGAAATCGATGGTCGGAAAGATGGTTTGCCGCAATCGATCTGCCGAAGCAGTGCAGAGCCTTTCAAGGGCTTAGGCTTTGGTCAAAAATTCGGATATTGTTTTCCTAATCTGCATTGCTCATGACCCGATTCTTGCGCCGAAGCCTGCTGGCCTGTGCCGTGGCTGCCGCCCTGCCTGCGACCCTGTCCCTGAACGCCAGCGCGGCCGATAAGGCCGACGCCGGCTGGCCCAGTCGCCCCATCCGCCTGGTGGTCTCCTATCCCGCCGGTGGCGTCAGCGATGTGGTGGCCCGTGCTCTGGGCGAAAAACTCACGGCGGCCCTGGGCCAGTCCGTGGTGGTGGACAACAAGGCCGGGGCCGGCGGCGCCATAGGCCTGGATCTGGTGGCCAAATCGGCACCCGACGGCTATACGCTGGGCTTTTCCTCCATCAGCCCGCTGACGCTGAGCCCGCATCTGGGCAAGCCGCTGTTCGATGCACACAAGGATCTGGTGCCCGTGGTCAGCGTCATGTACTCGCCCGTGCTGCTATTGGGCACGACCCGTTCCACGGCCCAGAACTTTGCCGAGCTGATCAGCCAGGCCAAGGCCCGCCCGGGCGAGGTGCGCTGGGCCACGGCCGGCCTGGCCTCGCTGGGCCACATCATGCTCGAGCAGATCGGCGACAAGGCCAAGGTGCAGATCACGCATATCCCTTACAAGGGGGGCGGCCAGCAGCTCAATGACGGTCTGAGCGCCCAGTTCGAGGTGCTCTCGACCAATGCGGGCCCGGCCGTGATGCAGCATATCAAGGCCGGCAAGTTCAAGGCCCTGGCCGTGGGCGCGCCTTCGCGCCTGGATTCGCTGCCCCAGGTGCCGACCCTGGCGGAGCTGGGCTACAAGAGCGCCAATATGACCTCGGTGTTTGGCGTCTTCGCGCCGGCCGGCTTGCCCGCGCCCATACTGGCCCGCCTCAATGCCGAGGTGAACAAGGCGCTGGCGCTGCCCGAGATCCGGCAGCGCCTGGAGGCCACGGACAATGTGCCCACGGGCGGCAAGGCCGCGGACTTTGCCAAGCAGATCGAGGCCGAATCCAAGGCCAATGCGCAGATCATCCAGGCCGCGCATATCCAGCTGAACTGAGCGTAAAAAAAGGATTGCGGCCGCAGCGGCCGCAATCCTTGGAGCTGTGCCAGCTGCGCCGGCTTCAGCGGAATCAGAGATCTTCGGTGGCCAGGCTGTCGGCCCAGCTCAGCGCCTGCAGATGCGCCCAGTTGACCTGGTGGTTGGACAGCTGCAGTGCATTGGCCGCGCGCGCAAAGGCCGCGTCGTCGCCGGACTCGCAGGCGCGGGTCAGCTCCAGGAAGGGCGCGAACACGCCCTGGTTATGCACCAGCGCATCCACGATGGACTGGGGCAGGGCCACGGATTCCAGGGCCTTGGCCATGGGCTGGTTCAGCATCACGTCCAGCAGCGAGAACACGCCGACCACGAAGGCGTGGTCGCTTTCCTCGGGGGGCAGCAGCTCGGCCGACAGCAGCTCCATCAGGCGGCCGCGCACCACGGCGGTCTGGCCCACGGCCGGCGGCATGCCGCCGACCCGCGAGGTGGTCAGCAGCAGCGCCGCCCAGCGGAACAGCTTCTTGAGGCCCAGAATCATCACTGCGTGGCGGAACGAGGTGATCTCGCAGGACAGGCCGAAGCCCGAGCTGTTGATGAAGCGCAGCAGATTGAAGGACAGGGTCGGGTCCTTCTTGAGCAGCTCCTCGATCTCTTCGGTGCTGGCCTGCTGGCGCACCAGATTGATGAGCTGGATGATGGTGGCCTGGGTGGGGCGTATGGTGCGCGCCTGCACCTGCTGGGGCTGGGCGAACCAGAAGCCCTGGAACAGCTTGACGCCCAGGGCATGCATGCGCTCGAACTGCTCGGCGGTCTCCACTTTTTCCGCCACCACCTGGGCGCGGGTATGGGACTGGGCCAGCTTTACCAGCTTCTCGGCATGCTCAAGCGCAAAAGCCTGCATGTCCAGCTTGACGAAGGAAGCCATGGACATCCAGGACGCATAGCTGCTGCGCAGCAGGTTCTGGTCGAAGGCCAGCCTGAAGCCGCGCTGGCGCAGGGCCTCGAAGACCGGCAGGCAGGCGTCTATGTCCTGCTGGCTGGCGTCTGCGGCCAGGGGCGGCACTTCCAGCACCACGCGGTCGGGGTGGATCAGCTCCAGATGCGCGCCGCTCAGGCTCTCGTGCGTGCAGTTGATGAAGACGGTCTTCTTGCCCACCAGGGCCTCGGCCCCCGCATAGGACAGGGCGTTGAACAGCAGCGCGGCATCGGAGGCCGCGGTATGGGCGTGGGCGGCCGTGGAGCGGTCGAACAGCTCGTAGCCGTAGACATCCCGCTTTTCATCCACGATGGGCTGGCGCGCAATGCAGGCGACATTGGTGTCGTCCGCTTCGGCGGCGGGAGCTTGGGTAGGGTTGTTGTCTGAAGTATCCATGATCGGCAAAGGCAAAAGGTGGACGACAGGCGTTCAGGACTCTACGTCGGACAGGCAATCGGTCCAGTTCAGGGCCTGCAGATGGGCGTTGTTGATCTGCTGGTGGTCCAGACGCAGGCTGAAGGCGCTGCGGTCGAACTGGTCGTGGTCGTGACTCTCGCAGGCCTGGGCCAGCATCAGCAGCTCGCCCAGAATGCCTTCGTGGCGCAGCACGGCGCCCGAGACCGCCTCGGACACCGGAATCAGCGCCAGTGCCGCGGGCAGGGGCATGCCCAGCATGCGGTCCAGCATGGAGAACATGCCGCAGATGAACGCCAGATCGGCGTCGGTTTCGGTCAGCGAATGCTTGGCCAGCAGCTCCATCAGGCGGCCGCGGATGACGGCGGTCTGGCCTACGGCCGGCGGCGGCCCGCCGTCGCGCGAGGCCGTGAGCAGCATGGCTGCCCAGCGGAACAGCTTGTTCAGGCCCAGCATCATCACGGCCTGCTTGAAGGAGGTGATTTCGCGGTGGGCGCCAAAGCTGGCGGAATTGATCAGGCGCAGCAGATTGAAGGCCAGGGCCGCATCCTTCTTCAGCACCTCCTCGATGGCGTCGGTGCTGGCCTGCTGGCGCACCAGGGCCAGCAGCTGGATGATGCTTTGCTGCGTGGGCGTGAGCAGGCGTGTCTGCATGACCGTGGGCCGGGCAAACCAGAAGCCCTGGAACAGGCTTATGCCCAGGCGCTGCGCCAGCTCATGCTGCTGGGCGCTTTCGACTTTTTCGGCAATCAGCTCGGCATGGGTGTGGCGGTTGGCAAAATTGACCAGCACCGTGAGCTGGCCCGGCGCCAGCACGGAAAGATCGATCTTGATGTAGTCGGCCAGCGGCAGCCAGGCCGCATAGACCGATTCCAGCACCGTGTGGTTGAAGGCCAGGTGAAAGCCCTGGGCCTTGAGCGCCTGCAGCGTGGGCAGGCGTGCCGCGACCTCGCGCACGGCCGCATGGCCCAGCGGCGGAATTTCCAGCACCACCTTGTCGGCGGGCAACAGCTCCAGGTGCTCGCCCGTCAGGCCCTCATGCGTGCAGTTCACGAACATGAGCTTGGTGCCGACCAGGTCTTCCTCGCCCGCATGGGTGAGGGCCGCAAACACCAGCGTGGCGTCGGAGGCCATGGTGTGACCGTAAGGCGAGCGCGAACGGTTGAACAGCTCATAGCCGATGATCTGCTGCAGATCGTTGACTATGGGCTGCCGCGCAATCATGCCTTTGGACAGGTTGCGCGACGAGGCGAAGGCCGTGTCCTGTAGGGTGTGGTCACTCATTGGGTGCGAGAAGCCTGGTTGTAAAAAATGAAGTTTTCTGCTTGTTATTGTAAGAAGGCCAGCGCCGATCATAGTGTCAGATTCCGCCGCTCATGGCTTCGCCGGGCGGGTGCGGAGGCTGGAGCGCCGCGCTTGAATCCGGTCTTGATGCGGGTCAAGATCCGGGGGCCGGCCGGCAAGCCGCCCGCAGCCTGCATTATGGGCGCTCAGATCTGCTGCAGCCAGGCGATTTCGGTGGCCGTAAAGCCCGCAGCGCGGCGCGCGCGCTCGTTGAACGGCGGGCGCAGGCGCGGCGCTTCGTAGCGGGCGGTCAGCTCCAGGTAGAGCGGCTCGGGGTCCAGGCCGTGCTTCTCGCACAGCCAGCGGTACCAGTGGTTGCCTATGGCCACATGGCCGACTTCCTCGCGCAGGATGATGTCCAGAATGTCGCAGGCCGCGAGTGCATCAGGCGCGTGGGTGTTGCGCAGCTTGTTCTGGATCTGCGGCGTGGCATCCAGGCCGCGTGCCTCCAGCGTTCTGGGCACCAGGGCCATGCGCGCCACGATGTCGTCCGCAGTCTTCTCGCACATGGTCCACAGGCCCTGGTGGGCCGGGTAGTCGCCATAGTCCTGGCCATGGTGCTCGCGCAGATGCTCACGCAACAGGCGGAAGTGCTTGGCCTCCTCGGCCGCCACCTGCAGCCAGTCGTGATAGTACTGCTGGGGCATGCCGTCAAAACGCCAGATGGCGTCCAGCGCCAGGTTGATGGCGTTGAACTCGATATGCGCTATGGCGTGGATCAGCACGGCCCGGCCTTCGGGCGTGGCGGGGGAGCGGCGCGCCACCGCCGTATGGTGCTTGAGCTCGGGCCTGGCCGGGCGACCCGGCAGCTCGGATTCGGGCAGCGTCGGCACCGGTGCCTGGTCTGCTATTGAATAGAGAGCTTTTTGCGCATGCAGGTCAATGGCTGCAGCGGCTTTTTGCTCGGGATCGGAAAAGCACAAGACCTCTAGTGCGCGGTGACGTAACTCCATCCCTACAATTCTAGGTTCTCACGATAAACAGCAAACTACGGAGACAAAACACATGGCTATTTACGAACTGGACGGTGTGGCACCCGATATCGACGCCTCCGCCTGGGTGGCCGGCAGTGCCGAGGTCGTGGGCCGCGTCAGGCTGGAGCGCGATGCCAGCGTCTGGTTCGGCACTGTGATCCGCGGCGACACCGAAAGCATCAGCATCGGCGCGGGCTCCAACATCCAGGACGCCAGCGTGCTGCATGCCGATTTCGGCAAACCGCTGGTCGTGGGTTGCAATGTGACGATTGGCCACCAAGTAATGCTCCATGGCTGCACCATAGGCGATGGCTCGCTCATCGGGATCGGTGCGGTGGTGCTCAATGGCGCCAGGATCGGCCGGAACTGCCTGGTGGGCGCGGGCTCGCTGGTCACGGAGGGCAAGGAGTTCCCCGATGGCTCCATGATTCTGGGCAGCCCCGCCAAGGTGGTGCGCCAGCTCTCGCCCGAGCAGATCGAAGGTCTGCGCCAGAGTGCCAAAAACTATGTTGAAAATGCTCGCCGCTTCAAAAGCGGCTTGCGCAAGCTGGGCTGAACGCCCGGCCTTTTACCGGAACCCTTAGCGTGTCTGAACTGCATAAATTCATTTTTGACGGCCTGCCCGTGCGCGGCGCCATCGTCCGTCTGACCGACGCCTGGCAGGAGATCCTGCAGCGCCGTGAGGGCAACAACGAAACCGGAGCCTATCCGCAAGCCGTGAGCGCCCTGTTGGGCGAGATGACGGCCGCCGGCGTGCTGATGCAGTCCAATATCAAGTTCAACGGCGCGCTGGTGTTCCAGATCATGGGCGACGGCCCCGTCAAGCTGGCCGTGACCGAGGTCCAGTCCGATCTGCGCCTGCGCACCACGGCCTCGCTGGTCGGCGATGCCGATCTGCCCCTGCAGGGGCAGCTGGCGCCGCTGGCCTCGCTGGTCAATGTGCGTGGCGCGGGCCGCTGCGCCGTCACGCTGGACCCCAAGGACCGCCTGCCGGGTCAGCAGCCCTATCAGGGCGTGGTGCCGCTGAACCATGTGGACGGACGCAGGTTCGAACGCCTCTCGGATGCGCTGCAGTTCTACATGCTGCAGTCCGAACAGCTCGACACCGTGATGGTGCTGGCCGCCAACGACAAGATTGCCGCGGGCCTGATGGTGCAGCGCATGCCGGTGAAGGGCGAGGCCAATCTGGCCGCCGCAACGGAAAGCGGCGCGACCGAGCAGGACGCCCTGGGCCTGAACGAGGAATACAACCGCATCGCCACGCTGGCTGCCAGCCTGACTCAGGACGAGTTGCTGAGCCTGGATGTGGAAACCATTCTGCGGCGCCTGTTCTGGGAGGAAAAGCTGCTGCGCTTTGCGCCCCAGGCCGATGAGCAGGCCCCGCGCTTTGCCTGCACCTGCAGCCGCGAGCGTGTCTCGGCCATGCTGACCTCGCTGGGCGAGGAAGAGGTGGACTCCATCATTGCCGAGCGCGGCAGGATAGAGGTGGGCTGCGACTTCTGCGGCCAGCAGTATGACTTCGACGCCATAGACGCTGCGCGCCTGTTCACACAGGTGGAAAAGCAGCCGCCCAGCTCCAGCGTGGTGCAGTGATCAGGCCTGGGCGCTGCGCCGCAGCGCCTCGAACAGCGCCTGTTCGCAAGCCGGATCGCCGCACTGCTCGCAGCTTGGGCGCCGCATGCGGGCGCTGGGTCTCCAGGGGTTTTGCGCTGAAATCCAGTCCCAGTCGGCGTTAGATGCTATGGATTTAAGGGATTCTGCGAGCTGTTGCCATTGCGCGGCAGGCTTGCCGTAAAGCATCACATAGGCCTGACCGGCCGCGCCCAGCTGCGCGCGCCAGAGGCCGATCTGCCGGGCCACGGCCGGATCGGGGTCGGCCTCGCGCCAGTCCTGGCCCAATACATAAACGAGGGCATCGCGCGGCCAGGACTCGGCCGGCTGCGGCGCCAGGCATTGCCAGGGTGGCAGTCTGTTCTCGCCTGCGGCCTGCTGCCGGGCCTGCAGCAGCGCATGGGCCATGCCACGCGCCAGCGCATGCGGCGCGCCCAGCAGAACCACGCAGGGCAGTTGCCGGGCCGTCATGCGGCAGCTCCTGGAACGGCAAAGCCAGCGCAAGGCTGGCTTTGGAATCGCCGGGTCAGGGGTTCAGCGTTTGGAGACCTGAATGAAGATCTCATTGGCCTTGACCATGCCCAGCTCGTAGCGGGCTTTTTCTTCCACCGTAGACAGGCCGTCCTTCAGGTCGTTGACCTCGGACTCCAGTCTGTCGTTCTCGGACTTTTCCAGGGCATTGGCTGCGTACTGATCCTTGATCTGCTGCTGCAGCTCCTGGACATAGGCCATGCTGCCATGGCCCAGCCAGAGTTGGGCATGAATGGCAGCCAGCAAGGCAAGCAAGACGACACAGACGACGCGATTGACCATAGAAAAGCCTGATGAAAACAAAACAGGCGCCGCGCACCGCCGACCGGCTTGCGAGCGCCTGCTTCAGTCCCGCACTTTAGCGCAGGTTGTAGAAGGCTGCGCGGCCAGGGTACTCGGCCACGTCGCCCAGGTCTTCCTCGATGCGCAGCAGCTGGTTGTACTTGGCGATGCGGTCGGAACGGCTCATGGAGCCGGTCTTGATCTGGCCCGCGTTCAGGCCCACGGCGATGTCGGCGATGGTCGAGTCTTCGGTTTCGCCCGAGCGGTGCGAGATCACGGCGGTGTAGCCGGCGCGCTTGGCCATCTCGATGGCGGCGAAGGTTTCGGTCAGCGTGCCGATCTGGTTGATCTTGATCAGGATGGAGTTGGCGATGCGCTTTTCGATGCCTTCCTTGAGGATCTTGGTGTTGGTCACGAACAGGTCGTCACCCACCAGCTGTACCTTGGAAGCCAGACGCTCGGTCAGCACCTTCCAGCCGTCCCAGTCGCCTTCGGCCATGCCGTCTTCGATGGAGATGATGGGGTACTTGTCGCACCAGCCGGCCAGCATGTCGGTCCACTGGGCGGCTGTCAGCGTCATATTGCCTTCGCCTTCCAGCACGTACATGCCGTCCTTGTAGAACTCGGAAGCGGCGCAGTCCAGGGCCAGGGCGATCTGCTCACCGGGCTTGTAGCCGGCCTTCTCGATGGCTTCGATGATCAGCTGGATCGCGGCTTCGTGGTTTTCCACGGAAGGCGCGAAACCGCCTTCGTCGCCCACGGCGGTGGACATGCCCTTGTGGTGGATGATGGCCTTCAGCGCATGGAACACCTCGGCGCCCCAGCGCACGGCTTCACGGAACGACGGAGCGCCCACGGGGATGATCATGAACTCTTGCAGGTCCAGCGTGTTGTTCGCGTGGGCGCCGCCATTGATCACGTTCATCATGGGCACGGGCAGCTGCACACCGCCCATGCCGCCGAAGTAGCGGTACAGGGGCAGGCCGGCTTCCTCGGCAGCGGCGCGGGCCACGGCCATGGACACGGCCAGCATGGCGTTGGCGCCCAGGCGGCTCTTGTTGTCGGTGCCGTCGAGGTCGATCAGGGTCTTGTCCAGGAAGGCCTGCTCGGAAGCATCCAGGCCCAGCACGGCTTCGGAGATTTCGGTGTTGATGTGCTCCACGGCCTTGAGCACGCCCTTGCCCAGGTAACGGCTCTTGTCGCCGTCGCGCAGCTCGATGGCTTCGCGCGAACCGGTCGAGGCGCCCGAGGGCACGGCGGCACGGCCCATCACGCCCGACTCCAGCAGCACGTCGCATTCGACGGTGGGGTTGCCGCGGCTGTCCAGCACTTCGCGGCCTACGATGTCAACAATGGCACTCATTGCATTTCCTTTGAGGTTTCTGAAATCGGTACGTGGAGGCTGATTTCCTGCATGAAATCACGCCCAAGCGCTTGTGCATCAAGCGCAAGCTGCTATTAAAACTGGTGAAGCCGGTTGCCTTCCGTCTGCTGCGCGCGCCATGCACGCGATCAGTATGAAAGAGGCCGCGGCGGCTATTGTGCACAAATTTGACAGGCCGCTTTAGCCTTGACGTGATGCTGTAATCGAGTTTCATCTTTTGTGAAACAGCGGTTACAGGCTCCTGGCGCAAAAAAGGCATGACGCCACGGTTTGTCGTGTCCGTCATGCCGTCTCATTCGCTCAGACGCCTTCGATGGCGATCATGCGCATGATGGCCGCGCCATCGCGGGCCTGGCGCGCCTTGCGGTATTCGGGCGAGTCGTGGAAGGCCCTGGCAGCTTCGAAACTGGGAAACTTCAGCACCACCACGCGCTCCGGAGCCCAGTCACCTTCGAGGACTGCGACCTGGCCGCCGCGCACGCAGACCTCGGCGCCATGCACCTGCATGGCCTCGGTGCTCCACTTGCGGTACTCGGCGTACTGCTCGGGCTTGGTGACATCCACGTGGGCAATGATGTAGCCGCTGGCCATGCTCAGGCTCCGAAGTGTTTTTCGAGGAAACCGTTCTTCTTGGTGATGCCGTCCAGCGCCACCAGGGTCTCGAGCAGCGCCTTCATATGCTTGAGCGGCACGGCGTTGGGGCCGTCGGACAGGGCGTTGCAGGGATCGGGGTGGGTTTCCATGAACATGCCCGCCACGCCCACGCTCACGGCCGCGCGCGACAGCACTGGCACCATTTCGCGCATGCCGCCGCTCGAGGTGCCGTTGCCGCCGGGCAGCTGCACGCTGTGCGTGGCGTCGACCACCACGGGGGCGCCGGTCTCGCGCATGATGGCCAGCGAGCGCATGTCGCTGA
>JAFAIY010000362.1 GCA_019236485.1 Comamonas sp.
GCGCCCGTGCGCCGCGACGGCCCGCGCGACAACCGCTTCGAGGGCGCCGGTCGTGGCAACGGCGGCGGCAACCGCGGCGGTTATGCGCAACCCCAGCGTGGCAGCCAGCCCACACAGCAGGGCGCGATGGCATCGGCCTTTGCCAAGTTGCAGGGCCTCAAGAAATAATCTCCCTCGGACCGCCATTCCATATAGCTATAGGCGGCTTTCGAGGGAGATGGGATGCGCAAGACCAGAGGCAGGGTGTTGTCGGTGATAGGTGTGGCCCTGCTGGTCGTGTTCATCGGGGCGAAGATGGGTTCACACGGCTGGCTGTCGCTGGACCGGACCCAGCACCAGGCCCAGCAGGCAGCACCCCTGGTCTGGCCGCCGGCTCCGGCGGCCGCGGACGACGGGCTCTGCCATACGGTCAGGCTCACTCTGGCCCAGGTGGACAAGGCCCAGGAGCAGGGCCTGGCCATAGACCAGGGCCGCCGCTGCATCACGCGCGTGGCCATGGCCGAGCATGAGGCCGCAACTGCCAGGCGGGCTGTGGCCAGGCAGCAGCGGGCTGCTCTGCAGGCCGAGCAGGCCGGGATAGAACAGGCCATGGAGCAGCAGATTGCGAGCGGCGCCATGGGCTTGCAGAACCTGATGCAGGCCAGGGCCGGCAAAAGCACCCAGATCGCTACGGCCCTGCTGTCGGGCGCGCGTGCGGTCATCCAGCCCATGCCCGTGCCGCCGGCAACACAGTTCGTGCCCATGGGCTATCAGAGCGGCGCTCTGAAGCTCAGGGCTTTTGTGACGCCCGATCCCGGCGACGGCGGCAAGCAGCCGCTGATGGTCTGGCTCACGGGGGGCGATACCAACAGCCTTGGCGAGTTCTGGACCGAGGGCGATGCTGCCAACGACCAGAGCGCCAGCGCTTTTCGCAAGGCCGGCATGGCCATGCTGTTCCCCGCGCTGCGTGGCGGCAATGACAACCCGGGCCAGCGCGAATACTTCTGGGGCGAGGTCCAGGACGTGGCGGCCGCCATGCTGCAGGCCGCGCAACTGCCTTATGTCGATGCCTCGCGCATCTATCTGCGCGGCCACAGCACGGGCGCGACCCTGGCTCTGCTCACGGCGGCGGCCGGTCTGCCGGTGCAGGGCGTGTTTGCCTTCGGCCCCGTGGACGATGTGGGCGGCTACGACTGGCCCGTGAAATGGAGTCTGCTGCCGGCCGAGGAAAAGTGGCTGCGCTCGCCGCTGTATTGGCTGCATGCGATCAAAAGTCCGACCTGGATCATCGAGGGCAGCCGCCGGCCCAGCAATATCAACAGCTTGGACAGGCTTTGCGCGGCGCCCAGGTCGCAGCAGGTGCATTGCGTCTCGGTACAGGGCGCGGATCACTTTTCCGTGCTACAACCGCTGACACGCAGGATTGCTGGCCAGTTGGTCATGGGCCGGCCGCTGCAATTGCAAAGAGATGAGAAACTGTAGGTCGCAGAGCCCGGTCCCGGTCTGTAAGAGGGCCGGCAGGGCCCCGGACCACGCACGGAAATGAGTCGCGCCAAACCTTTGAACCTGTCCACTCTGTTGGAGTCGCAGTCCGCGCTGCCCAGCCAGCCGCGCGCCGTGGCTTTGTTGTCCAGCGAGCTGCACAAGCCCGAGCCGCAGCTGCGCAATCTGGCCCAGCTGTTCTCCACGGACCCGGTGCTGACGGCGCGCCTGCTGTGCGCCGCCAACGGCCCCGCACATCTGATGACCCAGCGCGTGCACAGCATTCCCGAGGCCCTGGTGGTGCTGGCTCCAGTGCAGTTGCGCCAGCTGGTGCAAAAAGCCAGGCCCGGCGCGGGCACGCAGACCGCGGCCAGCTGGAGCCTGGCGGCCTTCTGGAGCTACAGCCTGGACACGGCCCGCATGGCGCGCGCCCTGGCCATGTCGGTGCAGGCCAATGCCTCGGCCGCCTATGCTCTGGGGCTGATGCACGGCATGGGCGAGCTGCTGCTGCACTGCGCCGATGCGGAAACCTGCGGCCGCCTGGCCGAGCTGCTCGAGCCCATACACCCGCGGCGGGCGCAGGTGGAGATGCAGCTGCTAGGCTACTGCTCGGCCCAGATCTGCGCGAGTCTGGCGCGGCAGTGGCACTTTCCCGCAGGCCTGACCGATGCCCTGCAGTTCATGCATACGCCGCTGGAGCAGCCCCAGTTCGAGCCTTTGACCGGCGTGCTGCATCTTGCCATGTGGCGTGCTTCCACACGCGCGCTGAACTGGAGCGACAAGCGCCTGGCCGTTTCCTTCCCCGCCGAGGTCGGGCTGGCCCTGGGCATGGATATAGACATGGTGCTGCGCCAGGCCTCCATAGACTGGCATGCGGGCGGCGAGCTGGATCTGGCGCTCTGAGCGCCCGCGCGTGCGACAAGCGGGGCCCGGCGATATCGGCACAATGGCGCCATGATTTCTTCGCAGCACGCTTTGCGCCTTTATGCGGGTCCCAAGGCCCTGGCCCATATTCGCCGGCACGGACTGGCACCCGAGGCCGTGCGCGTGATCCCGGCTGCCGCGGGCGGCCCCAAGGGGCTGATCCTGGGGCCGCTGGACCGCTTCATCTTCGGGCAATGGCTGGCGCGCAGCGATCAGCCCGTGGATCTGGTTGGCGCCTCCATAGGCGCGTGGCGCATGGCCACGGCCTGTCTGCATCATCCGGTCCAGGCCTTCGAGCGGCTGGAGCGCGACTATATCGCCCAGCGTTTCGATCCGCCCGCGGGGCATAAGCGCACGCCGTCCTGGCTGGTGAGCCAGCGTTTCGCGCAAAGCCTGCAGGATTTCTATGGCGGGCGTGTGGCCGAGGTCCTGGCCCATCCGCGCTACCGCCTGCATGTGATCGCGGCCCGCGGCCGACAGCTGCTGGCGCGCGAGTCGCGCTGGCGCACGCCGCTGGGCTATCTGGGCGCGTTTGCCAGCAATGCCGTGCATCGCCCGGCCCTGGGGCGCTGGCTGGAGCGCGTGGTGTTTTCCACGGGCGAGGCCCAGGCCCTGCACCCCATGCCGTTTGGCTGCGACGACCTGCGCACCCGTCAGGTGGCGCTGACCGACAGCAACTTCATGGACGCCGTGCGCGCCAGCTGCTCGATTCCCTTCGTGCTGCAGGCCGTGCACGATATCCATGGCGCGCCGCGCGGCGCCTACTGGGATGGCGGCATCACCGACTACCACTTGCACCTGGACTACCTGGTGTCTCGCTCCCTGGCTCAGGACGATGCGGGCATCGTGCTGTACCCGCATTTCCAGAAGGCCGTGGTGCCGGGCTGGCTGGACAAGGCGCTGCGCTGGCGCCACGGGAGCAGCCGGTTTCTGGACTCCATGCTGGTGCTGGCGCCCGATCCCGCCTGGGTGGCCGGGCTGCCGCGCGGCAAGCTGCCCGACCGCCATGATTTTGTGGACTATGGCGCCGACCATGAGGCGCGGTCCAGGGCCTGGAGCGCGGCCACGGCGGCCAGCTGCCGGCTGGCGGACGAGTTTGCGCAGTGGCTGGAGAAGCCCGATCCCGCCAGAGTGGAGCCGCTTTGACCGCCGGGTGCTAACAGTTTGATAGCTTTCAGCGCTCTATTGGCAAGGGTTCTAACCGCAGAAGTCTTGGGATACGAATGAATACAGGCGCCGGCAGCTATCAATCCATGATGTTGCCATTCGCGGCCAAGGCCGACGGCGGCCGGCAGCGGCTCCTGCCATGCCGGCGATGGAGCGGG
>JAFAIY010000489.1 GCA_019236485.1 Comamonas sp.
CGTGGCGAAGGCATTGGGCTCGCCCTCGTAGATGCCGACCTCGGGCATGCCGATGCCGGCCTTCTCAGCGAAGCCACGCACGGTGTTGACGATCCAGGCCTCGTCGGCGTTGCGTGGCTCATTGATCACCTGCACGCCCGAAGTCCATTTGGCCATGGGCTTGGAAATCAGCAGCGAAATAATGGCGCCGCCGAAGCCCATGACGAAGGCAAAGCCCAGCAGGGCGCCAAAATTGAGTCCGTTGGCCGTCAGATAGCGGTTGACGCCCAGAAGACTGGCCACAACGCCCAGCACCGCCACGACGGCGATATTGGTCAACAGAAATAAAGCGATACGTTTCATCGAGGGTGTACTCCACACTGAGATCAAAATAACCGAAACCCTTGATGCACCGCCCTTGCTGGGCCAATGCCGATCACGCCAGGCCTTGTGCTGGCAGTACCTGTTGTTGTGCTGTTTGTGGGGTACTTGGGGCTCGGAAAACTAACGAGTCATCATAGAAGGAAAAGTTCTGGTTCTCCTGCCACCAGCCCGGGATTCCTAATATGGGAATAGGTAGATAGGGCTTGCCGGCAAGATTGCAAGCCCCCGAGTCGAGCCGCGCGCTCAGCCAGCGGTCCGCCTCGGCCAGGCTGGCGATCGCATCCAGCCCTTCCACGGGCACGCATATCGCATGGGCCGTGATGGGCTTGCGCGGCCGCACCAGCTTTTCCAGCAGGGCATGGCCTATGGGCCAGAAGCTTGCCTGCAGCCACAGCTCGCGCCGCTGCACGAACAGCTCCTGCCAGCGCCGCTGCCGCAGCGCGTCGCACAGGGCCTGAGGCGCCAGCAACAAGCCGCCGTTTTCATCGAGCACGGTGATCGCATCCCTCAGCCGGCCACGCTGCGCGCCCACGCCCTGGCGCTCGATTTCGGCGGCCTGCAGCGCATTCAGGCCCTGCTTAAGCCTTGGCCAGTGCAGCCAGATCAGCCCGTTGAAAAAATCGTGCAGATTGTCGCGTGTGGGAATGCAGTGCCGGTCGCGGATAAAGGACTCGTAGGCCTGGCCCGCGGGCAGAAGCTGCTGGTCGACAAACTGCCAGCCTGCTAGCAAACCGTGGGAGCGGGCCGTGCTTTGCAAGGCCTGGGCCACGCTGGCCCCCTGCTGCACCAGAGCCTGCACCTGCCGCCCCAGCGCCTGCATATGGGCCAGCCACGGGGCCTGCCAGTCGATGCACCAATCCTCAACCACCATTCCCGAACGCATGCCTTGATCCATCAGTTGCCGGAGCGGCCCTTGAGCAGGCGCTTGTCGCGCACCGCCACGCGGGGCGTGGCTTCGTCGCGCAGCTCGAAGGCCTGGGTGGCCGCCAGCAGCTTGGTCAGGGTGGCATAGCCGTAATTGCGCGCATCGAAAGAAGTCTTGTTGCCGATCTGCGTGCCAACCGCGCCTACGCGCGCCCAGCCTTCCTCGTCCTGCACGGCGTTGACCGCGGTGCGCAGCAGATTCATCAGCCAGGTGTCCTGGCGCAGCTGCTGCGTGGGCACGCGCAGACCGGCGCCGTCATCGGGCTTGGCCGCGGCTTCAGCAGGCTCGGCCTTGTGGTCGCGGGCCTCGGGCCTGGCAGGCTTCGGCTCCAGCACGACTTCCTCGCCCAGGGCTTCCAGGTACAGAAAACGCGAACAGGCGTTGACAAAAGGCCTGGGCGTCTGCGCCGCACCAAAGCCGTAGACGGCCGCGCCCTTGGAGCGCAGATGCATGACCAAGGGCGTGAAATCGGCATCCGACGAAACAATGCCGAAAGCCTCGGGCTTCTCGGTATAGAGCAGCTCCATCGCATCCACGGTCATCGCCATGTCGGTGGCATTCTTGTGCTTGGAATAGTCGAACTGCTGCATGGGCCGCAGCGCATATTCGAGCAGCTTGTTCTGCCAGCCTATCAGGCCGTGCTTGGTCCAGTTGCCATAGGCGCGGCGGATATTGATCACGCCGAAGGTGGAGAGCTCGGTGAGTATTTCATCGATCTTCTCGGCCGGAGCATTGTCGGCATCGATCAGCAAGGCGATACGGGGCTGCAGCTCAGCCATGAACCCTCCTCTTCGCAACTGGGCCTTATCGGCCATGCAGCCATCTGACCGCATGGGCCGCCGGTTTCAGCTTACACCAGCCTCCAGGGCAGGACATCGCCGGCGCGCAGCGGCTTGAGCTGGGCTTCGCCAAACGCAAAGCTGCTGGGCGGCGTCCAGTCCTCGCGGCGCAGGGTGATTTTTCCGGTATTGCGCGGCAGCTGGTAGAAGTCGGGGCCGTTGAAGCTGGCAAAGGCTTCGAGCTTGTCCAGCGCGCCGGCCTTGTCGAACACCTCGGCATACATCTCTATGGCCGCATGGGCGCTGTAGCAGCCCGCACAGCCGGTCGCGGCTTCCTTGAGATGGGCCGCATGCGGCGCGCTGTCCGTGCCCAGGAAGAACTTGTTGGAGCCGCTGGTGGCCGCCTGCACCAGCGCCAGGCGATGCGTCTCGCGCTTGAGCACGGGCAGGCAGTAGAAATGCGGACGGATGCCGCCCGTGAAGATGGCGTTGCGGTTGAACAGCAGATGCTGGGGCGTGATGGTCGCGCCCACGAAGCGGTCGGCCTCGTTCACATATTGCACGGCTTCCCGGGTCGTGATGTGCTCGAACACGATCTTGAGCTCGGGGAAATCGCGGCGCAGCGGAATCAGGTGCTGCTCGATGAACGCCGCCTCGCGATCGAACAGGTCGATCTCGCTGCTGGTCACCTCGCCGTGCACCAGCAGCAGCATGTTTTCGCGCTGCATGGCCTCCAGCGTGGGATAGATCTTGCGCAGATCGGTCACGCCGAAGTCGCTGTTGGTGGTGGCTCCGGCCGGATAGAGCTTGCAGGCCACGATGCCCGCCGCCTTGGCGCGCACGATCTCCTCGGGCGGCAGATTGTCGGTCAGATACAGCGTCATCAGCGGCTCGAAGCTCAGACCCTCGGGCACGGCCGCCAGGATGCGCTGCCTGTATTCCAGGGCCTGCTCGGTGGTGGTCACGGGCGGCTTGAGATTGGGCATGATGATGGCGCGTGCAAACTGCGCGGCCGTGTGCGGCACCACCGAGCGCATGGCTTCGCCATCGCGCACATGCAGGTGCCAGTCGTCGGGGCGGGTGATAGTCAGAGTCTGGGTCATGCCGACATTGTCACACCATGGACATCGACCCTGACCACGATCGGTAACACCCGGGTCGGAGCGCACTCAAAACCATAGCTGCCAGCGCTTGCCACCGTTACCCATAAGGGGTAAAAGTCTGAATCATCTAGCCAAGGAGGAATCACCATGGCTGTTCCTCAAAGCCAGTCTTCGGCCCGGGTGCAGACCGACTTCCTGAGTGCCAGCGACGCGGCGCGCCTCGTCGCCCATGTGGGCGTCGCGGAGGTGTTGCGCCTCATGACGGCGGCCGTCGAGGCCGATTACGGACGCTGGCAGGACTTCGACAAGTCGGCGCGCACGGCCGCGCACTCGGCCAGCGGCGTGATCGAGCTCATGCCCGTGGCCGATGCGCACGACTATGCGTTCAAATATGTCAACGGCCACCCTGGCAATCCGCGGCTGGGCCTGCCCACGGTGATGGCTTTCGGCGCGCTGGCCGAGGTGGCCACAGGCATGCCGCGCTTCGTCAGCGAGCTGACGCTGACCACGGCGCTGCGCACCGCCGCGACCTCGGCCATGGCCGCACGCCGGCTGGCGCGCGCGGGCAGCCGCAGCATGGCGCTGATAGGCAACGGCTCGCAGAGCGAATTCCAGGCGCTGGCCTTCATGGCCCTGCTCGGGGTGAGCGAGCTGCGCCTCTTCGACATCGACCCCGCTGCCTCGCAAAAACTCATGCGCAATCTGCAGCCCCTGCTGCCGCAGTTCGGCGCCAGCGCGACCATCGCCGCCGGCGTGCAACAGGCCGTGCGGGGCGCGGACATCGTGACCACGGCCACGGCCGACAAGACCCGCGCCACCGTCCTGCCCGAGCGCCTGGCCGAGCCCGGCATGCATATCAATGCCGTGGGCGGCGACTGTCCGGGCAAGACCGAGCTCGAGCCCGGCCTGCTGCAGCGCGCCCAGGTCTTTGTCGAATACGAGCCGCAGACCCGCATCGAGGGCGAGCTGCAGCAGATGCCCGCCGGCTTCGCCGTCACCGAGCTCTGGCGCGTGGTCCAGGGCCTGGCGCCTGGCCGCAGCTCGCCGCAGCAGATCACCTTGTTCGACTCCGTGGGCTTTGCGCTCGAAGACTATTCGGCCCTGCGCACCATGCACGCTCTGGCGCGCCGCACGGGGCTGCTGTCGCAGATCGAGCTCGTGCCCTCGCTCAGCGATCCCAAGGACCTGTTCGCCATGGTGGCGC
>JAFAIY010000571.1 GCA_019236485.1 Comamonas sp.
GCCCAGGATAGGGAGGACAGATCGTTGACAAACACCGGCATGTCCTTCCATAGCCCGCGCAGCTTTTTGTCGGCCACGGTGACCCATTGCGGGGTGTAGAGAAAGCCGTGCACCGAGTCGCGCGCCAGCAGGCGCTGGGCGTCGCCGAGCAGGCGCGCGCGGTCGGCGGGGCGCGGGGTGTGCTTGATCTTCTCGAACAGTTCGTTGAACTCCTGCGAGTGGTAGCCCCAGTAGTAGTCGGGCTTGGCGAAATTGCCCAGGTCGAAGGGCTCCACGTGGGAGATGATGCTCAGGTCGTAGTTCTTGTTGGTATAGGTGCCCGACAGCCACTGCGCCCATTCCACGTTCTGCAGCTTGGCCTGGATGCCGATCTTGGCCAGCTGGGCCGCGATCAGCTCGCCGCCCTGGCGCGCATATGGCGTGGGCGGCAGCGTCATGGTCAGCGTCAGCGGCGTCTTGATGCCGGCCTCGGCCAGCAGTGCCTTGGCTTTTTCCACGTCGAAGGGATTGATGCCCGTGGTATCCACATAGCCGAAGGCCGTGGGCACGTAATAGCTGCCTATGGGCACGCCATAGCCGTCGGCGGCGCCCGCGATCACGGCCTTGCGGTCGATGGCGGCCGCGATGGCGCGGCGCACGCGCACATCGTTCAGCGGCTTGCGCGCATTGTTGATGGCCAGAATGGTCTTGGCGCGCGAGTTGCTCACCACCACCTGGAAGCGCGGATTGCTCTTGAACTGCGGCACGCTGCGCGGCGTCACGCGCGGGAAGGCGTCCACGTCACCGGCCAGCAGCGCCGCGACCTGGGCTGCGGGGTCGGGGATGAAGCGGAACACGGCCCGCTTGATGCGGATGCTCTGGGCCGCGCGATAGCCTGGCCATGCGGCCAGCGTGACCGATGCGCCCCTGCTCCATGCGGCCAGCATATAAGGGCCGGTGCCCACGGGCTTGCTGGCGTTGGTGGCGGCGCTCTTGGGCTCGACGATGATGGAGGTGGCCTGGCCCATCATGAACAGGAAATCGGGGTCTATATCCTTGTTGATGACGACCACGGTGTGTTCGTCGGCGACCTGCGTGCTGAGATTGGCGAAGGTGCGCTTGTCCTTGTTGGTGCTCTTGTCGCCGGCCGCACGGTCGAACGAGAACTTGACGGCCGCCGCGTTGAAGGGCTCGCCGTTCTGGAACTTCACATCCTTGCGCAGGCGGAAGGTATAGGTCTTGAGGTCGGGCGAGACTTCCCAGCTTTCGGCCAGCAGCGGCGAGACGCTGCCGTCGGAGTTGATCTTGGTCAGGGTCTCGAACAGGTTGTAGTGCACGACTTCGGCGATCGAGGAGGCCGCGCCCGCCGTGGGGTCCAGTCCCGGCGGCTCCAGCGTCATGGCCAGCGTGACGCTGTCCTTCCTGGCCTGGGCCAGGGCGGGCCAGGCGGCGAACAAGGGCAAGCTGGCAGCCGAGCTGGCCAGCAAGGAGCGGCGATTGAGCATCAACAAAGTCTCCGAGGGGGGCGGGCCGCAAGGGCCGGTAAAAGCGCTGCAGGTCCGCCGCGGGCGGGAGCCTGTTTCATATGCGTTTTTACACCACGCGGACCGGTCTGGAGACGAGCCGCCCGCACCCGGCGCCCGAGTGTGTGAGCAACTGTGCGGTCGCGCCGCTCAGATCGCTTTGGGCGCGGCCTTGAGCAGTGCCTGGGTGTAGGGATGCTCGGGCGCCGAGAACAGCTTGTCCGGCGTGCCGCGCTCCACGATCTGGCCCTGGTGGAGCACGATGACCTGATCGCAGACATGCTGGACCACGGCCAGGTCATGGCTGATGAACAGATAGGACAGGCCTAGCTCGCGCTGCAGGTCCTGCATGAGGTTGAGCACCTGGGCCTGAACCGAGACATCCAGAGCGCTCACCGGCTCGTCGGCCACGATGAGCCTGGGCCGGGTGATGAGGGCGCGGGCAATCGCAATGCGCTGGCGCTGGCCGCCCGAGAACTCATGCGGATACTTGTCCGCATCCTGCGCGCGCAGGCCCACCTGCTCGAGCACGGACCGCACCTGCTGGCGCCTGGCCGCGGGGCCGGGCCGGTCCATGAGCGTGCCCAGCGGCTCGCCGACGATGCGCTCCACAGTCATGCGCGGGTCCAGCGAACCATAGGGGTCCTGGAACACCATCTGGAAATCGCGCCGCGCCGCGCGCAGCTCCTGTTCGGAGAGCTGGTGCAGATCGCGGCCCAGCAGTTCCACCGTGCCCTCTGTGGGTTGGTCCAGCGCCATGACCAGGCGCGCCAGCGTGGACTTGCCCGAGCCAGATTCGCCCACCACGCCCAGGCTTTGCCCGGCCTGCAGCTCGAAGCTCAGGCCGCGCAGCGCCTGCAGCGGCTCGGGCCTGTGCCACAGCGAGGTACGCGGGCGCGCATAAAAGCGTTTGAGCTCGCTGACCCTCAGCAGGCAAGCGGCATCTGCTGCGGTTTCGGGAGCACTGAGGGATGGATCGATCATGCGGATTCTCCGGCCGCAATGGCTTCGTCGCGCAAGCAGCGCACCACATGGGGCTGGCGCCAGGAGGCGAGCGAGGCCGGAGCCGGCAGGCTGGGCACTTGCAGCATGCGCGGCTGTGGCCGCTCCACATAGCAATACTCCTTGGTATAGCCGCAGCGTCCCGCAAACGGGCAGCCCGCGGGAATATCGACCAGCTCGGGCACCGTGCCCGCAATCGTGGGCAGGTGCTGGCGTGCCGGGGCGCCGAGCTGCGGGCGCGCCGCAAACAGACGGCGCGTGTAAGGATGCGCGCGCCGCGCAAACACGGCCTCGGTCATGCCGGACTCGACCACCGAGCCGCCATACATGACCAGCAGCTGTTCCACGTTCTGCGCGATCACGCCCAGATCGTGCGAGATCAGCACCAGGGCCATGGAGTGCTCGGCCACCAGCTCCTGCAGCAGATCCAGAATGCGCTGCTGCACGGTCACGTCCAGTGCCGTGGTGGGCTCGTCGGCCACCAGCAGGTCGGGGCCGCAGGCCAGGGCCATGGCGATCATGATGCGCTGGCGCTGCCCGCCCGAGAACTGGTGCGGATAGTCATCCAGCCGCTGGGCCGCCTGGGCAATGCCCACGCGCTCCAGCAGCTCCGTGGCGCGCGCATGGGCCTGGCCGCGGCTCAGGCCCAGATGCAGGCGCAGCGGCTCGGCCACCTGGCGGCCTATGCTGTGCACGGGGTTGAGGGCGCTCATGGGCTCCTGGAACACCATGGACAGGCGGTTGCCGCGCAGCGCGCACCAACGTCTTTCGCTCAGGCCCAGCAGCTCCTGGCCGTCCAGGCGCATGCTGCCCTCCACCCGGGCGTGCTCGGGCAGCAGTCCGATCAGCGCAAGGGCCGTCAGCGACTTGCCGCAGCCCGACTCGCCGATCAGGCCCAGCGTGGCGCCGCGCTCCAGCGTGAAGCTCACATCGCGCACGGCCTGGGCCGGTCCACGGCGGGTCTGCAGCTGGATGGAGAGATTGGAGACTTCAAGCAAAGGCATGTGGCTTCTTCCGGCATCAGCGCTCGCGCGCGAGGCGCGGATCCAGCAGATCGCGCAGACCGTCGCCCAGCAGATTGAGGCCCAGCACCGACAGCGCAATCGCCACGCCGGGCCAGACGGCCAGCAGCGGGGCCTGGAACATCAGGGTCTGGGCCTCGCTGAGCATGCGGCCCCAGGAGGGCTGGGGCGGCTGGGTGCCCAGGCCCAGATAGGAGAGTGCGGCCTCGGCCAGGATGGCCAGCGCAAACTGTATGGTGGCCTGCACCACCAGCACCGAGGCGATGTTCGGCAGCACATGCTGGAGCGTGATGGCCATACGGCTCTTGCCGCAGGCACGCGCGGCCAGCACATAGTCGCGCGCCCAGATGGCGTTGGCCGAGGCGCGCGTGATGCGCGCAAACGTGGGGATGTTGAAGATGCCGATGGCGATGATGGCGTTGACCATGCCGGCGCCGAACACGGCGGTGAGCATGATGGCCGAGAGCAGGGCGGGGAAGGCGAAGGTGAAGTCCGCGAGGCGCATGAGTATCTCCTCGACCCAGCCGCGGCAGGCGGCAGCGATCAGTCCCAGCAGCACGCCCAGCGCCATGCCCAGGCCCACGGCAATCAGTCCCACGGCAATCGAGGCGCGTGCGCCGATGAGGATTTGCGCGGCCACATCGCGGCCGAAAGCATCCGTGCCCAGCCAGTGCAGGCCGCCCGCGCCCTGCAGCGCGGCTTCCATATCCATCTCATAGGCCGAGCCTGGCGTCCATGCAAAGGACAGCAGGGCCGCGGCCAGCAGCATGGCGGTCAGCAGAGCGCCGAGCACAAAGCTGCGGTGCTGCAGCGCGCGCCGCGCAAAGCTTGCGGCCCGCGCTGGGGCCGCGGATTCGGGGCGCATGCTCATAGTTCGCCGGCCTTGATGCGCGGGTCGATAACGGCATAGAGCATATCGACCACAAAATTCACAACGACCACCATGGCGGCCAGCAGCAGCACGCAGTTGCGCACCACGATCAGGTCGCGATTGGAGATAGACTGGAAGATCAGCCGGCCCAGGCCCGGCAGATAGAAGACGTTTTCCACCACGATGGTGCCCGCGAGCAGATTGGCGAACTGCAGGCCCATGACGGTGACGACGGGGATCATGGCATTGCGCAGCACATGGCGCCGGAGCGCGGCGCCGCGCGACAGGCCCTTGGCGCGGGCCGTGCGCACAAAGTCCTCGCGCAGGACCTCCAGCACCGCCGAGCGCGTGATGCGGGCCAGGATGGCGGCCTGCACCGCGGCCAGCGAGACCGCGGGCAGCAGCAGCGCCTGAAGCGCGGGCCAGAAGCCGCCACCTTCGGCCTCGCTCCAGCCCGGAAAGCCGCCGGCCGAGAACCATTGCAGCTTCACGGAAAACAGCAGGATCAGCAGAATCGCAAACCAGAAGTTCGGTATGGCGATGCCTATCTGGGCCAGGCCCATGATGCCCACATCGCCCCAGCGCTTGTGATGGGCGGCGGCGAGTACGCCGGCGCTGATGGCGAGCACCGCGGTGAGCAGCATGGCCAGCACGGCCAGCGGGACGGTGACGCTCAGCCTCTCCCAGACCAGCTCCGACACGGGCGAGCCATAGGCGTAGCTGTTGCCCATGTCCCCGTGCAGCAGGCCGGCCAGCCATTGCCAGTAGCGGCTGGCGGCCGGCTGGTCCAGGCCGAGCTGCTCGGCCATGGCCTGCACGGCCTCGGGCGCGGCGTCTGGCCCCATGAGCATCTGCGCGGCGTCGCCGGGCAGGATTTCGAGCACGGCAAACACCACGAGGGAGGCGCCAAGCAGGGTGGCGATCAGCGTGATCAGGCGTTTGAGCAAGAAGATGCTCATGAATTCAGGCGTGGTTGCATCGGAAAAAAGAGCGCGACAGGCGGTTGGCGTGCTGCGCAGCATAGTGGCAATTGTGCCGCCGCGACGGCGCTTGAGGCTTTGTCCCGGCTGCTGTCATGTCTTGGATGGCTTGGGATAATGTTCCAAGACACCAAGGACTGCAGAGGAGCTGCCACATGGCATTGATGATTACCGATGAATGCATCAACTGTGATGTGTGCGAGCCCGAGTGCCCGAACGACGCCATCTATATGGGCGAGGAGTTCTACGAGATCGACCCGCACAAATGCACCGAGTGCGTGGGCCATTTCGACGAGCCGCAATGCGTGCAGATCTGCCCCGTGGCCTGTATCCCCGTGAATCCCGAATATGTGGAAAGCCGCGAGGTATTGCTCAAGAAGTATGAGCTGCTGCAGCAGGGTAAGTCGGCCGGATAAGAGGCTTTTTGGGCGTCCAGCCCTTGCAGATAAAACGCAGATAGCTCCTGATTAAGGAGCTATCTGCGTTTTGGCAGAGCTTCAGGGCGTGTCGGCGGCCACGGCATCCGGAGCGGGCTTGCGCGGCGGCTTGGGACGCTGGGGTTTGGTGGTGTGGATGGCCAGCGTGGCCTTGTCCATCTGGCCCGCGATCAGCTCGGGCCAGGCCTTGAGCGAGTGGGCAATGCCGTCCTCGATGAGCTTGAGCTGGTCCGGCGCGGGCTTCTTGAGCACCCAGTGCGCGACATCCGCCTTGTTGCCGGGGTGGCCTATGCCCACGCGCAGGCGCCAGTAGTCGGGCGAGCCCAGTTGCGCATGGATGTCGCGCAGGCCGTTGTGTCCACCATGGCTGCCACCGCGCTTGAGCTTGACCTGGCCGGGCTCGAAGTCCAGCTCGTCGTGCACGACCAGAATCTCCTCGGGCTGGATCTTGAAGAAGCGCGCCAGCGTGCCCACGGACTTGCCCGAGAGGTTCATAAAGGTCTGAGGCTGCAGCAGCCACACGTTCTGGCCGTGGATGGCGGTGCGGGCCATCAGTCCCCAGTAGCTGCGCTCCGGCACCAGCGTGACCTTGAGTTCGCGCGCCAGCGCATCGATCCACCAGAAGCCGGCGTTGTGCCGCGTGTCTTCGTATTCAGGGCCGGGATTGCCCAGGCCGACAAACAGTTTGATCATGGCGTGATTATCTTCTTCCGCGGCCGGCCGCAGGATTGGGGCAGTGCCCATGCAAAAAGCCCACCGAAGTGGGCTTTTTGCATGGGGTACAGCGGCAGGCGCTGTACCGAAGTCACAAGAATTACTTCTTGCCCTTCTTGGCGGGAGCAGCTGCGGGAGCAGGTGCGGCGCCTTCGGCAGGAGCCACTTCGGGCAGCTTGATCGAGATCAGGGAAGGGTTCTTGTTGGCGCCACGCACCACGGCCTTCACGCCGTTGGGCAGCTTCAGGGCTTGCAGGCCCAGCACCGACTTGGAAGTCAGGGCGCTCAGGTCCACCTTGATGAACTCGGGCAGGTTTGCGGGTTCGCAAATCACTTGCAGTTCGTGCATCAGGGGGGTCACGGTGCAGTTCTCGCCCTTCACGGCGGGGGATTCTTCCACGCCTTCGAAGTGCAGAGGCACGTTCATGTGCAGCTTGGTGTTGGCGTCCACGCGCTGGAAGTCGATGTGTTGCACCAGCTTCTTGAAGGGGTGGAACTGCACGTCGCGCAGCACAACCTTGGTCACTTGACCGTTGATTTCCATGTCCAGCACGCTGGAGTGGAAAGCTTCCTTGTGCACAGCGTGCCACAGGGCGTTGTGATCGATTTCGATCAGTTGGGCTTCACCAGCACCGTAGACGATGCCAGGGGTCTTGCCCGACAGACGCAGACGGCGGCTCGCACCCGTACCTTGCTTGGCGCGCTCAAAAGCGACGAATTGCATAACTAACTCCTTGAGGGGCGGACCGCGACCAGCCTCGCCCGATTGAAAAAAGAATCTGTGCCCTCGGGCTCCGGATTCTTGCTATGGCCTCGAAACAGTCAAACCTCCCGAAGGAGGTTTGCATGGCTCAGGGCCGAAAAACCTGAGATTTTATTCCGTAAACAGGCTGCTCACCGAATCACCCGTGGAAATACGGTGAATCGTCTCGGCAATCAGGCCGGCCACGGATAGCTGGCGGATCTTGCTGCATTGCTGGGCAGCGGCGCTCAGCGGAATGGTATTGGTCACGACCACTTCGTCCAGGGCCGAGCCGTTGCCGATGCGCTCCAGTGCCGGACCCGAGAAGATGGGGTGCGAGCAGTAGGCGTAGACATTCTTGGCGCCGCGCTGCTTGAGCACCTCGGCAGCCTTCACCAGCGTGCCGGCGGTGTCGATCATGTCGTCCATGATCACGCAGTTGCGGCCGTCGATATCGCCGATCACATGCATGACTTCGGACACATTGGCCTTGGGACGGCGCTTGTCGATGATGGCCAGATCGCAGCCCAGTTCCTTGGCCAGGGCGCGCGCGCGCACCACACCGCCAACGTCGGGGGAGACAACGATCAGGTCTTCGTAGTTCTTCTGGCGCAGATCACCCAGCAACACCGGAGTGGCGTAGATGTTGTCCACGGGGATGTCGAAGAAGCCCTGGATCTGGTCGGCGTGCAGGTCCATGGTCAGCACGCGCTCGACGCCGACGGCCTGCAGCATATTGGCCACCACCTTGGCGGTGATGGGCACGCGGCTGGAGCGGGGGCGGCGATCCTGGCGGGCGTAGCCGAAATAAGGGATCACGGCGCAGATGCGTTCGGCCGAGGCGCGCTTCAGGGCGTCGACCATGACCAGCAACTCCATGAGGTTGTCGTTGGTCGGAGCGCAGGTGGACTGAACCACGAAAACGTCGCGGGCGCGAACGTTTTGCTTGATTTCGACCGCGACTTCTCCGTCGGAGAAACGGCCAACGTCGGCAGCACCCAAGGTGGTGCCCAGGTGCTTAACAATCTCTTCGGCCATGCCTGGATTGGCATTGCCCGTGAAGACCATGAAATCAGAGTGATGTGAATGCATTGTGCGTCCCAGTGCTATGGGTTGCCTTGACGCAAGAAGATGTTTGGCAGGGGAGGAAGGACTCGAACCCTCGCATGCCGGAATCAAAATCCGGTGCCTTGACCAACTTGGCGACTCCCCTACACAGGCCTTTTGTCGAAAACAAACAGCCTTATAACCCGTTATCTGAAACCCAACTCAAAAGTGGATGATTTTCCAGATTTTTGCAGATCCTGATTTGCCAGGTGCTTGGCGCACTGTTCAAATCAATCATCTGCGTCATCGGTGCAAATACTGCACTTCCTGAGCCAGTCATTGTAGCATGCAATTTGAAGGATTCGAGCCAGTTTCTGACTTTCTTCACTTCAGGCTGCAAGCCTTCGGCGACCGGCTGCAAGTCGTTTTGGCCAAAACCAAAGTGCTTTGCAGCGAAGTCCGCAATTGTAGCAGGCTTTGTGTCGCGTTTGAGAAACTCGCTGCCGAAAATTTTTCCGGTCTCCAGACCTTGCTCGGGCTTGACCACGATGAACTGCTGCTCGGGCAGGGCGCTGGCTCCCGTCAGAGGGGTGATGATCTCCCCTATGCCGCTGACCCAGGCCGAGTGGCCGCAGAGGAAAAACGGCACGTCGGCGCCCAGCGTCAGGCCTATGCTCTGCAACTGCCGGCGCGAGAGCTGCAGATTCCACAGACGGTTGAGAGCCAGCAGCGTGCTCGCGGCGTCCGATGAGCCGCCGCCCATGCCGGCCTGGGCCGGCAGATGCTTGTGTATGCCTATATGCGCGCCCTGGGTGCAGCCCGTGGCCTGCTGCAGGGCGCGGGCCGCGCGGGTGATCAGGTCGTCGGCGGGCAGGGCCATGCCGCTCAGGTCCTCGCGGCTGATCTGGCCGTCGGCCCGGCTCTCGAAATGCAGCACATCGTGCCAGTCGATGAGCATGAAGACCGATTCCAGCAGGTGGTAACCATCGGGCCGGCGGCCCGTGATATGCAGAAACAGATTGAGCTTGGCCGGAGCCGGCACGTCATAAAGCGAGTGCATGGCGAAATTGTCAGAGAGAAGAACGGCGCAACGATAGCACCGGCTGGCAGGTCAGTGCGGGTCCTGATTGAGAACAATGCGCAGCGATGCCTCGGGCTGGGGGCTGAAGCGGTCGGCGCGCAGCCGGCCTTCGCCTATGCGCGAGAGATCGGTCTGCCAGCCGCTGACGGCGGTGTTCCTGCCCTGCAGCCAGTCAAATAGCGCGGCCACGGGAATGTCGCTGCCCGTCAGCTGGACTATGAGTTCGGACAGGGAGGCGGAGCTGGTGATATTTTCGCCCTGCTGCAGCGTGGCCTGGTTTGGCGTCCATTCCAGGCGCGCGATGATGGAGCCCAGAGGGTTGAAGACCAGCAGCGTGCCGCGCTCGGCCCAGCCCTGCAGCTCGAAGCCGGCGCTGAAGGACTGCTGCCGGGAGTCCTGCACCTGCAGGGCCATGCGGCCCGACCAGTGCTGGCCGGCCGCGGCCGCATCGGGCTGCAGCTGGCGTGCAGGCAGGGCGCAGCCAGCCAGCAGCGCCGTGCCCAGGGCCAGTGCGGGCCAGAGCGTCAATACATGGCGGCGCTTCATGGCGTGGCATTCAGGCGCTTGAGCGTTTCGCGCAGGGTGCTGTTGTCGCCGTCCGCCTGCAGGCCCTGGCGCCAGATCTTCCGCGCCTGATCGTGCTTGCCCTGTGTCCACAGCACTTCGCCGAGGTGGGCCGCGATCTCCGCGTCCTGGCGCGTGGCATAGGCTTGCTCGAGCAGCTTCTCGGCCTCGGCCAGATTGCCGCGGCGGAAATGCACCCAGGCCAGGCTGTCGGTGATGAAGGGGTCGCCGGGCTGCATGTCCAGGGCTTTCTGGATCAGGGTCTGAGCCTCATCGAGCTTGATATTGCGCTCGGCGTAGGAGTAGCCGAGGGCGTTGTAAGCATGCTGGAAATCGGGCTTGCGCTCGATGATGCCGCGCAGCAGCTTTTCCATATCGTCGTACTTGCCGACGCGTTCGGCCAGCATGGCGGTGTCGTAGGCCAGCTCCACGTCGTCGGGCGCTTCCTTCTGCAGGGCCGCCTGCAGTCCATAGGCCTCGTGGCTCAGGCCGGCGTCGCGCAGCAGCTGCACTTCGGCGAGCCGCTTGAGCCGCTGCTGGTTGGGGCCGGTCGCCGGCACGGCCTGTATCAGGGCGCGGCCTTCCTGGATCTTGCCCTGGCGTGCCAGCATCTCGGCGCGACGCGCCTGTATGCTGAGCAGATTGGCCGCGTCGGGAATGCGCTGCAGATAGCTGTCGGCCTCGTCATAGCGCTTGCGCTTCTCGGCCAGATCGGCCTGCAGCAGATAGTACTGGGACTGGCCCGCATTGCGGCCCACGCCCTGGGGCAGGGCCGGCAGCACGGTGCCGAATTGCTGGATGGAGTTCTGGGCCGCGTCGAGCTCGTTGTCCTGCAGCTGCAGGCTGGCCAGCACGGCCCAGGCCTCGGGAAATTCGGGCGCTTCGCTGGTGATGGTCTTGAGCTGCTCCTTGGCATCGGCGTTGCGCTTCTGGTCCAGCAGCACGCGCGCATAGGCCATGCGCATCTGGGCCGAGGGGTTCTTCTTGAGATAGCGCAGCACCAGCGGCTCGACCTCGGTGGAGCCCGATTCCAGCAGCTCCATGCCCAGCAGGGCCACGGCACCGGAGTCGGGGCCGAGCTGTTCCCCGTTCTGCAAGGCCTGCAGCGCGGCGGGCTTCTGGTCCGCGATCAGGCGCATATGGCCTATGGCGGCCCAGGCCATGGGGCCGTTCTTGGGATCCTTGAGTTCGTCCTCCAGCGCCTGCTCCACCACGTCGGCGGCCAGGGGCTTGTCCGTGGCGTTGTTGTAGAGCTGGGTGATGGCCAGGAAGGTGGCGCTGCGGTTGGCGGCCGGGGTGAGCTGCACCTCGCGGCGCAGATAGCTGGCCGAGTCGGAGATGCGGTTCAGGGCCACCAGAATGCGCAGCACCGCGCGGTTGGCGTCGCGCGATTCGGGAAAGGCCTCGAGCCAGGCGCGCGCACTGCGCAGCGCGCGGTCGCCCGAGCGGGACTGAACGGCCAGCTCCGTGGCGCGGCGATACAGCTGTTCGCTGTTGCTGGTGCGGGCCGCCTCCATCATCAAGGCCTGGGCGTCGGCAAGCGCGCCTTCGCGCGCGGCCATTTCGCCCACGAGGATTTCATAGAACAGCTCGGCCGACAGGGCCGCCTGCTCGTTCTCACGTTCCATGGCCTGGTCCAGATCGACCGACTGCTCGATCGTGTCCTGCGGCAGTGGCGGGTCGGCCGGCTGGGCGTTGGCAATTGCCGATCCCATGGCCAAAGCAGCGGCCACGGCGAGTCCTTGAAAACGTAGAGGATGAACCATCGGCCCATAATAATCGAAGCTTGTCGAACACTTTCCGAAGATGAGATTGCATGCCTGAGTTGCCCGAAGTCGAGGTCACGCGCCGCTCTTTTGCCGACCGTATTGCGGGCGCGCGCATTGTTGCCGCGGTGCCGGGCAAGCCCTTGCGCTGGCCCCTGGGCCTGCGGCCCGAAGCCCTGGCCGGGCGCGAGGTGCGCGGCGTGCGCCGGCGCGGCAAATACCTGTTGCTGGATCTGAGCGAGGGCCTGCTGCTGGTCCACCTGGGCATGTCGGGCAGCCTGCGCTTTGTGGGGGTAGAGGAGGCGCCTCTGGGGCCCGCCGGGCCGCACGATCACTTCGACCTGCAGACCACGGGCGGACTGCTGCGCCTGCACGATCCGCGGCGCTTTGGCGCCGTGGTCTATGTGGCAGGCGAGAGCGATGCGCTGGCGCGCAAGCTGCTGGACCATCTGGGCATGGAACCGCTGGACGGCGGCTTTACGCTGGATGCTTTCAAGTCGGGCCTGGCGGCCAGCCGCACCCCGATCAAGCAACTGCTGCTTTCCGGCAGCGTGGTGGTGGGGGTGGGCAATATCTATGCGTCCGAGGTGCTGTTTCTCTCGCGCATACATCCGACAACCCCGGCACGCGAGGTCGGGCCGCGCAAGGCCAGGGCCTTGCATGAGGCCATACGGGAGGTGCTGGCCCGGGCCGTGGAACTGGGCGGCACCACATTGCGCGATTTCTCATCGGCCAATGGGATGGCCGGGCATTTTCAGCTGCAGGCCAAGGTCTATGGCCGCGATGGCCTGCCCTGCAGCCATTGCGGCGCCCCCATCAAGCTGCTGCGCCAGGGGCAGCGCAGCACCTACTAC